>DATCEW010000042.1:0-7022 GCA_036509865.1 Minisyncoccota bacterium | reverse complement strand
AACGACATCACCTTTGTACCCGTTGCCGCAGGCAAAATAAGAAACTATTTTTCAATACTCAACTTCTTCGACTACTTTAAAACGGGCTGGGGCATCCTTCGTTCAGTCCTTAGGATCTTTTTTCTTTATCCGGATATTGTTTTTGCAACCGGTGGTTATGCGGCGTTTCCGACCTTGCTCGCGGCAAAGATCTTTAGCATCCCGGTCGTGATACTCCAGTGCGATGTTGATCCAGGTCGGGTCAACACCTGGGCGGCCAAGTTTGCGCAAAAAATCGCAGTCGCTTTTGCCGAAGGCGCCCACTATTTCCCTAAAGAAAAGGTTGCACACACGGGCAACCCCATCCGCAAAGCAGCGCTTTTGCCGGCACGCGAGGGCGCGCGCGAGTTTCTCAAACTTCAACATGATCTCCCAGTCTTGCTAGTAACCGGTGGAAGCCAAGGTTCGCAGACCATTAACGATGCCGTACTGGAAGCGCTCCCACAGCTTGTTGAACACTACCAAGTAGTACATCAAACTGGTCGCGCAAATTTTAAAGAAGTGCAAGGGCGCGCCATGGTCGTGCTAACCGACTCGCTTGTAGCTGAGCGTTACAAGCCATTTGATTATCTCAACGACCTTGCAACTCGCATGGCGGCCGGCGCGGCTGCGCTCGTTATCTCGCGCGCAGGAGCAGGGAACATCTTTGAGATAGCTGCGTGGGGGCTGCCTTCCATCCTCATCCCAATACCGGAGCCTATTTCTCATGACCAGACAAAAAATGCCTTTGCCTATGCGCGTGCCGGAGGAGGGATAGTAATTGAGCAAAGCAACCTCACTCCCGGTCTTTTAGTGTCTGAGATAGGGCGGATACTAAATCATCCGGAGACTGTCCGCACTATGCAAAACGCTGCTAAAAGTTTTTCGCGCCCCGATGCAGCCAAAGCGATAGCCAATGTACTCCTCGACATTGCCCTCACCCATGAGCAATAAAGTAGTTACACGTATTGCGCCTTCGCCAACAGGGCAGATGCATATCGGCACAGTCCGTACGGCTCTTTTTAATTATATATTTGCAAAGCAAAATGGCGGAACCTATTTCGTGCGCATTGAAGACACGGACAAAGAGCGCAACAAAGAGGCGTGGGTCGATGCTATATGGAAGGACTTTGAGTGGTGTGCTCTACCTCCAGACACTAAATATCGAACTTCAGAGCATCTGGAGCGGCATATAGAACTGCTCCGTTCGCTTGTTGATTCAAACAAAGCGTATATTTCAAAAGAACCAAAAAAAGATGATCCTTCGCAAACGGTGGAAGTTATCCGGCTAAGAAATCCGGGAGTAAATGTTACCTTCACTGACCTCATACGTGGTGAAATTACTTTTGATACGTCAGAGTTGGGAGATTTTGTTATTGCACGCTCGCTTACAGACCCTTTGTATCACTTCGCAGTCGTCGTCGATGACGGAGACGCAGGAGTAACTCATGTGTTGCGAGCAGAGGAGCATATTTCTAACACTCCCAGACAAATTTTACTTATTGATGTGCTTGGATTCAAACGCCCAGTATATGCTCATTTTCCTCTCATACTCGCACCCGATCGCTCAAAACTTTCAAAACGTAAGCATGGGGCCTCGATTGAAAACTATCGTAATCAAGGCTTTATACCCGAAGCAATAATTAACTATCTAGCGTTGCTTGGTTGGAACCCCGGAGGCGAGCAAGAACTATTTACACTTGATGAACTGATAAAGCTCTTCAGTATAGACCGCGTACATAAAGCCGGAGCAGTGTTTGATATAGAAAAATTAAAGTGGTTTAACCATGAGCATTTAAAGCGGTTCTCAGCGCTGGAGTTTGAGGCGCGGCTTAAAGAATTTTTACTGGAGCATGGTGAGAAGGTGCCCGAGTATCTTTTTGATATCACTCCGGAGCTCCAAATGCGCGCGCAAACGCTCGGCGAGGCGGCCGAACTTTTGCGCCTCGGGGAGTTTGCCTTTATGGAGCCAAGCATTGAGCTTCATGCGCTACTTTTAGTGCAGGGAGCAAAAACAGATGCCGCAGCCATCAAAAAACATTTGCACCAAGTAGCAGAACTGCTCGCGCCGCTCAGTAATGAGGCATTCACCGCCGAAAAAATAAAAGAAGCTATCTTCCCGTACGCTACCGAGGTCGGCAGGGCAGGGGTTTTGTGGCCCATGCGCGTCGCACTCTCGGGAAGAGAAAAATCTCCCGACCCATTTGTGTTAGCCGCCCTCATAGGAAAGGAAAAAACCTTAGCACGTATTGAGAAAGCGGCTCAAATGCTTTAACATAGAGGGATGCATGGTCGCCGGCATTTGATGCACTCTGGGCTTTTTTTGCTTTTTGTAATTCTCGGGATTCCGCTGGGTCTTTTTTTCTTTAGCGCCCCGCACTCGCAGGCGCAGACTGCAACCTCCACGCTCCAAACTCAGATAGACCAGACTAACGCACAAATTAAGCAGCTCCAAGATGATATAGCAAAACTGCAAAGCCAGCTTACCACCACCACAGCACAAAAACAGACACTCCAAAATGCGGTTGCTGCGCTCAATCTTAATATCCAAAAACTGCAAAAAAGCATCACGTTAGCCGAAGCTCAAATTAAGCAAAAGGACTCGCAAATAACTACCATCAGCATCACTATCTCAACTACCACCTCTCAAATTGGAGACACACAAAGTGAGGTTGCCGACTCGCTGCGGCAACTGGCAAGCCTTGATAACGAGTCTTTGATTGCCGTCCTCCTCAGCGGCGGGACGCTCTCGGATTTTTTTGACCAATCTGCGGCCCTTGCTTCAGTACGCACTGGGCTCGAAAACAAAATTGAGGAGCTCAACTCGCTTACGCACACGCTCAAGACCAATGAAACCACTGCAGAAGCCCAAAAAGCGCAGCTTGCCACCTATCAACAAAATTTGACCGAACAGCAACAAGGCCTCGCCATCTCCAAGGATAGCCAAACAAAACTTCTTACTCAAACCAAAAATCAAGAGAGTGCCTATCAGCAATTACTAAAAACCAAACAAGACCAAGAAACAGCCTTCGAGTCCACTCTTTCCGACCTGCAAAGTCAGCTTGCACCGATTAAGTCCGGAACTGTTCCAAAGGTAGGTAATGGCATTCTCTCATGGCCTTTTTCGGCCTCAGTAATGGCTACATGTCCCGCTAAATCAAAATATCTTAATCCGCCCAACAATGACTGCATTACGCAATTTTTTGGCAACACAAGTTTTTCGACTGCCAACCCGCAGATATACAACAATATGGGGCACGACGGCGTAGACATTGCCATACCCATAGGCACACCAGTAGAGGCTGCTCTCGGCGGAGTAGTGCTGGCAACAGGCAATACCGACATTAAAGCCCCAAACGGGCAAATGTGCTACTCCTTTGGCAAATGGGTAATGTTGCAACATCCCAACGGGCTTGACACGCTCTACGCGCATCTTTCGAACAACACTGTCGTCAGCAAAGGCCAGGGTGTCACCACAGGCCAACTTATTGGATACTCCGGCATGACCGGCTATGCCACCGGCCCACATCTCCACTTTGGCGTCTATGCCAGCTCGGGCGTTCAGATAATGGACCTTGGACAATGGCGCGGCTCGACCGGCACACCCTGCACCTCTGCAGGGGCAATCCTACCTGTCGCCCCAACTAACGCGTACCTCAACCCATTGTCCTATTTACCCAGTATCTAGACACAGTAACACTATCCACCATGGTGGGCTGTTAAAAAATTGTGGAAGGTCCATACTTACGGATAGAGCGGATTGGTCGAGCCGCCTGCCATCATTTTTCTCGTACAAAAAAACAATATGAAAATACTCCACATAATAGCGTTTATCTTGCTTGCTATTGGCGGCCTCAATTGGGGATTGATAGGCCTTGGCTGGCTTGTGAGCGGTTCAGACTGGAATGTAGTACATATGATACTCGGTTCATCTATGCAACTCGAGGCAATTGTATATCTACTCGTCGGAATTTCAGCAGTTTGGCTTCTTGTCGTGCACAAGAAAGATTGTAAAACTTGTTCAAAGTAAGTTATACCGCCAAACATATCACAAAAACCCGCATCAATGCGGGTTTTTGCTTAGACAATTATCTGACGTTTTTGTTTCTTTCTTTCCACTCGCACAGCGCGGCTGATACAATCTCAATTTTATCTGCAGGACGTACATTTTTAATTGCCACCTTTGGTAGCAAAGGGAAGTGGGCTGAGCCATCAAGCTCCTCGGCTAGCCAATCCAAATCATGGGCGGCCCACCAACGCTCTGGACTGTAGCAAGTAAGGTCAAACGGCTTGGAGTATGCACGCAGGGTTTTAGTACCCTTTTTAGCAACGGCAACTTTTTTGCCGTTGTGCGTAACATCCCACAAAAAATATTCGTGGAAGTACGACATGACTAACTCTCGTATCGTTTGATATACCGGGTCGCGCCAGCGCAGCTGTGGATGATTGGTCTTGCTTATGGCTCCCCATAAATTACCTTCTTTAAACAATGCGACTACATGATCCTCGTCAGCGTTACTTGCCTGCAGGTCTAACAATAGCGGCCGCCTACCATGATAGGCAAGGGAAGCGGCAGCCACTATCGCCGCCTCGATGCAATGAGCCTTTTTATTTTGCAAAACCATCCGCGGCGATTGTATCGGCTCCCCTATCGTTGAAAAATTAACAGGGAAGGAGTCTAAAAAGTCCTGTATCTTGTTAGGCGTCGAAAGTTTTTTAAGGAGCGCGGCCTCAACGGGGGAGAGTTGGAGTTTTAATTGCTGCCGATAATTCATACCTGTTTATTGTACAGGGCTTTACCTAGGCTGAGCGAGAGTATATGAGTCGCACAATATACCTTTTGCGACGTATGTGCAGCATACGTAGCAAAAGAATATAAGAAGCCGACACTGAGCCTGAGCCTTTCTTCCCTGCTTATAAAAATCTTCAAAGCACTATATACTGTCTCTATGCGCAACTACGGAGATATCTTTGCCCCTTTAATCGGGCGTATTCTTGTGGGCGGATTTTTTATCTGGAACGGGATTGAGGCCACACTCAACTTCGCCGGTACCGCTGAGACAATCACCAACCTTGGCGCGCCGATACCTTTAACCCTGGCTATTATTGCGATTGCAATTGAGGTGTTGGGCGGCATGGCGCTCGTGGTGGGCTTTAAAGCAAGCCCGGTGGCGCTCGTGCTCGCTCTATATGTTATCGTGGTCGCCTTTTTTTATACCGGATTTGGAACCAGCTCAGCTCAGGCACTCTTCCTCCAAGACATGGCCATAGTCGGAGGGTTGCTTTACATATCAGCCTATGGCGCAGGCTCGTGGGCCACTGATTGAGACATTGCAAATGGCAACAAAAAATCCCCCAACATCTGGGGGATTTTTTGTTGTTAAAATAGGGGAGTACTTCCCTCTTACTTATTAGATATAGCAACAGTATTTGAAGCGCCTGAAGCATCGAGCGCTTTTGCTGCAGCGCTTTTGCTCCAGCAAGGTTCGGATGAGCTCCAAGGCGCAGTTCCCTCTTTTTGATACAAATACTGAGCGTAGGCGGTATTGCCTTGTATGGTGTAGAGGTCGAGCCCGAGCTTGGCCGCAATGTCGCTGTGGTAATGCTCGTTTATCTGCATGACGCCGACATCGAGGTTATTTACCTTGCCGCGATACACAGAGCCGTCTGTCGCATATTGATGGAAATGCGACTCGCACTCGGCTACGGCTATCATGATAGGCTCGTCGGCAAAATAGGTTTGCACATATTGCTCAACCGTCTGCGGTTGAGGCACCAGCGGTATAACCTTTGCTGCTGAGGCAGGCGTACTGCCTCCCAATACGGCGCTAAGCGCAAATACGATTCCGGCAGTAAAATTCATGGGTAAATGTGGCTTTAAAGTTATGAGTAAACTTCAGCGTTAAGTAAGGGAACACGTATATCTCTTAATAGAGACGCCTAGGCAGCAAAAAAGCCCCTGCGGGGCCGCTCCAAAGACAATATAACAATATCCAATTTTCGTCAATAGGTCAAGCGCCGAGCTTGACAAAAAGAAGGCCCTTCCGATTTGACTCGAAAAGGCTTATGTGGCAACGTATTTTGTTGTTTTAGACTATGTTCTAAGGTATCTTAGTAAAGTCACGTTTAGAAAAAGCGGGCCGTAGTATACCGGCAGTACACATGCATGGGGTGCATGTAGACCGGGTTCAATTCCCGGCGGCCCGACCAATTTTAAATTATATAGGTAAGGGCACACTTATCTCCCTTGAGGGACCCGGATTATGTATTACCAAGGCAAGTCAGACTGCTCAAAATCGGGGAGGAGTTTTTTGTCGTAAAGAAGGCGCGAGATAACCTCAGCATGGCTCTTGGCACCCGTGAGCGCGTTGTGCGGCTTGGGCTCCTCGGGGATGCCACAGTAGTTGAGCACGGCATCGAGGTTGAGCGCCGAGCGGTGCTTTTCAGAATCAAACGGGGGAGTCACTCCCCTCTTTATCATGTGCATATAGCAAAGCGTATGCGTATCTATCGTGCGATGCGCAAAAGGCCAATCAGTATGCCCTGCCCTTTGCGCTGCATACTTTAAAAAATCCCTATCAAATGAAACATTTTGTCCCGCTAGAGTCCTATCAATAATACCTTCAGAAAAAGCAATAAATTTATGGATCAAATCCGCCTCGCTTTGCTTGTTTGGGTCGGTCATTTGCTCGTGGCTGAGGCCGTGGACCTCACTTGCACCGGGCTCCTCGTGTGCACCATCCCAGATACGGCACTCTTCATAGAGCTGCCGGCTCGGATTATCCAAATCAATCGCGCCCACGCTGATTATCGAGCATTTTTCATAATCAACTCCGCTCGCCTCAACATCAACAACTAACATGCGTTTAGTGTACCGCAGTTTGGGAGCTTGTGCCTTGCACCCCGGCCTCGCTTGATGCCTCGCCCGCAGGATGGATAATGAGAGTCCCCTTTTGGGTATCCATAGCCGAGAGGCGCCCGAGCCCAAAGGCCGCGACCCCTAC
>DATCEW010000041.1:0-2739 GCA_036509865.1 Minisyncoccota bacterium | reverse complement strand
CATAATAAAGCTGAGGATCAAGCAGCTTCCGCTCGCGTACTTCGTCGTTGATAGCCTCCGCTACTGCGATAATGGGATAAAAATGGCCTCCTGAACCTGCGCCGGTAAAAAGTATTTTCATAAAAATATCAGGGCTCGTTTATTTTTGCTTCATTCTCCTTGAGACGCTGAGTATCATCCCCACCTCGGCCAAAGCAATGGCAAGCGCCGTGCCGCCGTGGGAGACAAAGATAAGAGGCACGCCGATGAGCGGGATCAACCCCAATGTCGAGGCGATATTAAAAAATGATTGCCCGACAATAAGTATAACAAGACCCACCACGATGAGTCCACCAAAAGGGTCGGGCGCCCGTGCGGCTATGCGTAAGCCAAGGAAGCCAACCGCCAGGTATAAAAAGACAAGCATGGTGGCCCCTATAAAGCCAAACTCCTCGCTGGCTACCGCAAATATGGAGTCGCCGATAGGTTCCGGCAGGTATGAAAACTTTTCGATGCTTTGGCCAAAGCCGCGGCCGCCGAGGCCTCCGGAGCCGACTGCTATGAGCGACTGCTGTATCTGCCAGCCGGCGCCGCGAGGGTCGCTCTCCTGGTTTATATAAGTTGAGATGCGCTCCGCTATGTACGGCCGTTCGTAGGCGGCAACGCCGATAGCGAGCACTCCTATAAGTGCGAGCAGCGCTAAGTGCGAGACGCGGCCGCCGGCGGCAAACAGTATTGCAACCGAAACTATGCCGATGATAATAACGCCGGCAGTGTCGGGCTGTATCAACAAAATAGCAGCCGCGCTACCGGCAATAGCAGCCAGCGGCCCTATACCGCCCCAAAAGGTGCTTGCGGTTTTAAGTTTGGCGGAATAAACAGCGGAAAGGAACAGTACCGTGGCAAACTTGAGAAGCTCTTCGGGCTGAAAGGATACCGGACCGATAACTATCCAGCGTGCTGCACCTTTAAGAGAGAGGCCTATATGCGGTACAAAAGTTAGTAGTGACAAAAAAAGTGCAAAACAAAAAAAATATATGGTGTAAGGGCGCCATATGCGGTAGTCAATGCGCGCAAAAAAGATAAGCCCGGCGCCTCCCAGAACAAGGCCAAACAGCAGCTGGCTTACGGCTACAGACTCAAAAGAAGCGCCGCCGTCTTGCGCGAGCAGTGAGAGCGCCGCCGAGGTAAATATAAGCAAGCCGGATACTAAAAGGGCGCATAACACCATGAGAAACGGAGTATCAATGGTTTTTTTCATATTTTTAAAAGCGGGCGCTTTACAAAAAGGCGATGGTTACGCCGATAATAGCCGCAATGACTCCGACTATCCAGTAGCGCATGACTACTTTATAGGCGGGCCATCCTAGCGCCTCAAAGTGATGGTGCAGGGGCGCGACGCGGAATACTTTTTTATGAAATATTTTTTTGCCGATTATTTGAATGATGTTGGAGAGCACAGTAATTACCAACGGGAGAGCGATGATAGGCAGCACCGTGACTCCCCTGCCGCCGCCTAATGTGTCGGTCAAAAAGGCAATCACCGTGAGCGCGAGCGTGAGCCCCATGGTGCCCGTCTCGGAGAGATAAAAGCGGGCGGGCGGAATGTTAAACCACAAAAATGCCAGGAGTGCGCCGGCAATAGCCGCCGAGAGCCCCGCAATGTCCATTTGGTCCTGAAAAAAAGCTATGCCGGCATACGCGCCAAATATGGTGGCAAAAATGCCGCCGGCGAGCCCGTCAATGCCGTCGATAACGCCGCCCGCATAAATAAATAAAGCGACCAGTACAAAAAACGGTATAAACCAAATGCCGATAGTAACAGGCGCCGCACTAAAGGGGAACGAAATAGAGCTGACGCCAAGCTTGTGATAAAACCAGTACGCGCAAAGCAACGCTATTGCGGCAATAATAAGGAGCCGTACGCGCAATTGGAGGCCTTGCCTGCCTTGCACCTCAAACAAATCATCGATAAGCCCTACGACAGAGCCGGCGACCAGCGCGGCAAGCGGTACCCATGTTTGGTTGCGGCTGATAAAAGCGAGCGTCTCAAACGCGTTTGGGAAGATGAGCCACAATATTTGGAGGAGTCCTGCGGTTAAAAGCACGCTCCCCCATACGATGACGCCGCCAAAGCGCGGCGTGCCCACTTCCTTTTTTTCATGCAATGCATTAAATACAGCGGCAGGCGTGCCGTCGAGCGCCACTTTGCCGCCTTTTGGCTTCCACATTTTATTTTTGTAAAGAAAATGAGTTACAAAAGGCGTGATACCTATGCCAAATAAAAAGGCGATGGTAGCCGGGATAAAAATAATCATTACGTTGAGGGTTATCATGGTTGTGCAGTTTCCATCTGCCGGCTTGCATCTACGAGCGTGCGTATGTCGGTAAAACGGCCCGCTTCAGTGGAGCCAAGCACCACGGCGATGAGCGGGTGGTTTATATCAACATCATACGCCATGACCAAGTTGCCGCCCGCTAAATCAGTGTATCCTGTTTTTGCTCCGATAAATCCGGGTATATCTTGGAGAGGCAAAGTCGTTGCATTGGCCGTAACCGTGCGGCCGCTTGCCTCTACGGAGATGCTGGGTGCTGAACTTAGTTCAAAATACTGCGGATATTGTTTAAGAAACGCTGCGGCGAGGCGCGCTACATCGTATGCCGAGCCGTATGCGCCCGAAGTATCGGCGGTGAGGTCAAGGCCGGTTGAATTAAGAAAGTACGTGTGCGAGAGTCCTAACTGGCTTGCATCGCGGTTCA
>DATCEW010000040.1:0-10734 GCA_036509865.1 Minisyncoccota bacterium | reverse complement strand
AGTTGTCACAATAACTCCATTGACGGTAAGGCCGTCAAAAACAACTTTTGTGCCGGGTTTAACGGACAATGATGCTGAAAAGGGTTCTTCAATAACGCCTCCCGCGGCTTCTGCACAGGCGGTAAGAGGCTTTGATAGTATGAGGAGGAGGGTAACATGCGCGGGGTTGGTGCCGTTTACCGCGATGCCGGTGCCGAGCTCATCGCAAGAGGATGGAAGAGGTAGAGACCCGCTGTAGGTGTACACCGTGCCCTTTTGCGTTACCAGCACCGCTACCGGGCCGGGGACATTTTGCGGAACCGCGGCTGGGAGGTAGACGGGTGGCGCGCTGCTAAGCGTGGCGAGAGGTCCCTGCTCGTTTTGTGCAATCACGGAGACTCCCCACCAAAAAGCAAAAATGATGACAAATAGTAAAATGAGAAAAGACTTGCCCTGATGTCCGCGGCCTCTCATACGTTGTAAGTATAGCCCACCTCTTAGGCGACGAGTTCCGAGTTATCAACAATGCCGCCTCCCAGACATCGCTCTCCGCTATAAAAAACTAGTGATTGTCCCTCCGGTATGTAGTATGGCTCTAAAAGAGTTACGGCGACCGTAGCACTTTGTATCAAAAGCTCAACCGGTATTAATTTTTGGCGATATCTAAAGCGCGCTTTATACATACCAGACTCAACGTGCCCTATCCAATTGGTATTAGTAAGCGTAACCTTTGTTTTTTTTGCAATAATTGGAAGGTGCGATGTGGAAACAGTGATGGTGTTTGCCTCATTATTTTTTGCAATTACAAAATATGGCACCGTATCTGGCGTATGAGCCTGCAGCTCAAACCCGTGGCGCTGCCCCAGCGTATACAGCGCCGCACCTCTATGCGTGCCTACCACGTGCCCTCTCTCATCCAGCATGTCGCCCGGAGTGGGGTTGAGCTCGCGCATGATCATCTCATCTATCGAAATATCACCGAGAAAGCACAGGCCCTGGCTGTCTTTGCGGCGGGCATTGGGCAATCCAAACTTCTCTGCCAGCTTGCGTACCTCCGGCTTGCGCAAATGTCCGATAGGAAAAAGCACATGCATAAGCACCTCCTCAGGCACCATCCAGAGAAAATAGCTCTGGTCTTTTTCTGGATCAACTCCAGTAAATAGTTCGGAGACGCTACTATTTACTGGAGTTACAACCTGCGCATAATGCCCGGTTGCGACAAAGTCGGCTCCGCGGGAGCGGGCAAACTCATAAAATTTGCCAAACTTTATTTTTTGATTGCACAGCGTGTCGGGGTTGGGCGTCCTCCCCTTTGCAAGCTCCGCAATCGTGTACGCAAAAACCTCCTCCTGATATTCTTTGGAGAGATCAATCTCCATAAAAGGGATTTTAAGATGCGCGGCGACGCGCTGGGCATCTATCTTATCCTCGCCCGCGCTGCAAGGGTAGCCGGGCAAAGCAATGCGGATAAAAACGCCGGTCACCTCATACTGTCGCTCTTTTAATAGAGCGGCAGAAACGGCCGAGTCAACTCCGCCGGATAAACCGACAAATACTTTAATGTTTTTATTTTTATTGCTAAACATTTAATTCCCTAAATATTTTTGGGCATTGGCAAGCTGGCAGCTATACGTTGCGCAGTAATGCATCGTGCCGTGGAGGTCGGAGAGATAGTACAGATAATTGCTTTTGGTCGGGGTTACCGCCGCCATAATAGAATCAAGGCTCGGGTTGGCAATGGGCCCGGGCGGAAGCCCCTTATACAGATAGGTGTTGTAAGGTGAGTCGGTTTGCAACTCGGCTTTGGTAAGCTGGAGCGAGTTAACGCCGATGATATAGGGGAAGACCGCGTCTACTTGCAACTTCATATCAAGTGCTATGCGGTGCCATAAAATCCCCGAAACTATGCGCCTGTCTTTGGTGGTGGCAGCCTCCTTTTCTATAATAGAGGCCATTGTGAGGATGTCGTTTTGTGATTTGCCAAATTTGGTGACAGCCGCAGCAACTGCAGGGTCGCTCATATGGATAGTAAAGTTGCTGAGAAAGGAGCTCAGCACCAAATGAGGATCCTCTCCCGGCAAAAAGAAGTACGTGTCGGGAAAGAGCTGCCCCTCATCAGGCTTTGCCTCTTGCAAAAAAGTGGCATCGTCAAAGTCGGGCACTTTTTGTGCAAGCAACTCGGAAATTTGTATTGCAGAAGCTCCCTCGGGTATGCGTATCTTTATAGGCGTAAGCTCATGATCGCCCCGCACTAAACGCCGGACTACAGTAAAAAGACTCTCCGGACCCGGAAAAAAGTACTCGCCCGCTATAAGCTCCGTGTCTTTGCCGTATAGCCGGTGCACCGCCTCAAACAATAGCACCGAGTGGATAATGTGCTTCTCTTTAAGCAGCTCTCCCACTTGGTCTACCGTGGCGCCCTCCGGCACTTTAAGCAAAGTTGCGCTTGGGAAGTCGATAGGCGCCGCTATCGTGACAAAATAAATGAGGAAGATGAGTATGCCGCCTAAAAATGACGCCGGCAAAATACGGTCGTACATGCGCGCCTCGCGGCACCACGCATCGCACACGTCTTTGGTGCGGATGATATGCTGCCGCACACGATGATGAAGTGGGATGGGCTTTTCGGGATCCATACGGAAGTATATCGGTTATATCGGCAGATTAGACGGAGCCTCCGCGCGCCTCGATGGCATGCGCTGCAAGGTTGGCGTATGTGCTACCTTGCCCGGGAAGTGCCAAATGGTGGCAAGCTCCTCGGTGTTGAGCGCAATGTGGAAGTCTTTGTTGGGCGGATAAAAATATTGCCGCGTTACATAGCCGTCATAAAACTTTTTCTTAAGCCAGCGCTTGCGCATGCCCCCGAAGTCCTGCCACGGCCAATCAAAGGGGCCTATCCAAAAGATAGGCGCAAAACCGTTGAGACCGCGACCCGCCGAGCCATGCTCAAAAGAGCGGTATGCGGTCGGGATGCCGGCATTGCGGCCTCCTTGCTTGCCCTCTTTTGTAGCAAGATACACCGTGCGCATGCCGACATCAAACATCTGCTTAAACTGTTTTTGCTGCATCGCCTTGAGGGCGGCTTTGTCTCCCTCGGCAAGCTTTGCATAGTTGGGCGAGCCCTCTTTGTCGACAAATTTTTTGCCTATTTTTTCCGTCTCTGCGTCCGTCCACTCGCTAATCGTAAGCTCATGATGGAGCGTGTCCTCCGACCAGTAACACTTGGTATGCCCCTGGATAATTATTTGAGCCCATATATGCTCGCCGGGGCCTATCGAGCCCATAAACTCAATGAGCGAGACAAGCGGGTCGCTTTTATACTCCTCTTTCTCGGACGCCTTATCAAGACCCCACGCAACGTAGGTCATGATAGGGTACGGGTCGGGCTTTTGCAGCTTTTGCTCGACACCCCACAAGTCCATGGTGTCTAAATTGAGCGGGAATGCGAGCGTATAGTCGGGTACCTCCACCACTTGTACCGTCGGATAGTGTGCATACAGTTGCGATTTAATGATCTCCTTATAGCGCGAGCGCGTCCACACGTAAAAGCGCACGGCTCCCTCGGTTGAGGCTATCTCGAGCGAAAACCACGGCGATGTCTTACCTCTATATTTATGGAGCTCGGTGTCTACCTCGCCGGTTTGATAGAGGACTCTAAAAAAGAGCTCGGCAGCGTAGGGGCTCTGGGTTATCTCCTCGGGCAGGCGTATCTCAAGAGTGGTGTACTCGGTCGACCAATAATCCTCTTGCCGCTTGTACTCAAGCCATGCGTTAAAAAACAACACCCCAAAGAGGATCGGCAGTACAAAAGGAGCGCACGCGAGCAAAAAACCCCATATCAAAAACCACTCGTCGAGGTGGAACGGGATCCAGACTATTAAAAAGTAAAGCAGGACGAGCGAAACATACGGCACATCGAAGCCGTGTTTTTGGAGATATTTACGAAACGTCTCCTTATAGAACTTACCCATGCAAATATTCTAACATAATAAAAAATCCCAAAAAGGGATTTTTTATTTGACCAACAAAAACTTGCCATCTTTGCCGCGCTTGAAATATTTTTGATTTTGGAGGTTGACCACTACCGTGCCGGGCTTTACATGGCGCTCTTTAAGCACCTTCTCCACAATTTGGTCTTTGGTAAGCGGGCCGCTCTCGCGAAGAATATTACGGATAACATCGCGCACGACGCCCTGCACGTATCCCCACTCTTTAAGCGCGTACATGCCGCGGCCGACCAGCACAAAACGGTCGTCTTTGATGAGCTCATTGTGCGTGGTGGCAACATGCGCCGCACGGTTAAACATTTTTTCGATGAGCGCGGCCACCTCTTTAAAGTGGAGCGGGCTTCCGTGCTTTTTAACCGCGAGGTAGGCGTAGTCGCGAATGCCTTTTGTTTTAACGTTTGAGGAACTTGCCTGACCCCACTCGCCAAGCGGGTTTTTGCCGACTTTTTTAGAAATTTTAAGCCACCGCTTGACCACCTCGTCGTTGCGATGCTTGTCGTTGATAGTTTGCAACTCTTTAATGAAGCGGTCCATCATCTCTCCCTCCGGGATCAAGTCCTCATCAGAGAGTCCCTCATAGAGCCCCCTCAGCGCATTTTCGACTTGGCCGGCAAGCTGCGGGTCGACATACCAGCAGCGGTTTATTTCCTCATCCTCTTTTTTGTATTTAAAAGCATCGCCGAGCACCAAGAGGAAGTAGATGTGATTTTGCATCGACTTGTCTTTAGTGATGAAGCTGAGCAGATCATCCTCGCACACAATGCCGCCGAGGCTGTCGATAATGCGCTCAAGCTCCTCAAAGGCGGCAGACGCCTCGCCGAATGCCGGAGCTTTTTTAAGGCTGGCGAGCGCGTGATTTTCTATTTGGCGGACGCGCTCGCGGGTAATGCCGTATTTTTTGCCGATAGACTCAAGCGTCACGCGCTCGGGGTTAACCCCCAAGCCAAAGCGCGCTTCGAGTACCGTACGAGAGCGCTCCGGGAGGCTCGCGAGAAGCTTGCGTACTATTGCTTTTGGTTTAAAACCGGTTTTGTCGCCTGTGGGTGCCATATATGTTGTGTTTTAATATATCACACTGTACCGTTTGGGTCAAATGCCGTCAACTGAGGGCAACACTTATGTGTTGAGGACAAAGTTGATAATCCTCCCCGGCACATACACCGCCTTACCCTCCTTCCCTTTTGTCAGCCAATCGGCTATTGCAGGATTAGAACGAGCTTGCTGCAAAGCCTCTTGCTCTGGCATATCCACCGGTATCTTAATGGTGGCCCGGGCTTTGCCGTTTATTTGCACGGCAATAGTAACCATAGAACTAGCCGCTTTTAAAGGGTCAAACACCGGCCACGTGTCTACCGTAAACCCTAATTGTTCGGCCAACTCGCAAGCAATATGCGGAGCAAACGGCGCAAGGAGTTGGAGGAAGGGTTTATAAGCGAGTGTAGGTACTACTTTTAATGTCCGTAAATGATTCGAGTAAATCATTAACGCTGAGACAGCGGTGTTTAATTTGAGAGCCTCAATGTCTTTAGTAACTTTCTCAATAGTTTGATAAAGAAGAGCCTCTGTTGCAGACTCAACTCCCCCATCTTCTTTTATTGTCTGGGCCAAGGCCCAGATGTGCTCCAAAAACCGCCGCACACCCATGATGTTGTTGGTGTTCCAGGGCTTCATCGCCTCAAGCGGGCCCATAAACATCTCGTACAGGCGCACGGAGTCGGCTCCAAAGCGCTCTACCATGTCGTCCGGGTTGATAACATTGCCCCAGCGTTTGCTCATTTTACGACTATCTTCGGCAAGAACGATACCTTGGTGGCGCAACTTTAAAAAAGGTTCGCTAAACGATATATACCCCATGTCTCTCAGGACTTTTGTAAAAAATCGCGCATATAAAAGATGTAATACCGTGTGCTCGGCTCCTCCAAGATAGAGATCTACCGGTAGCCAATAGTGCATAGCTTTTTTAGAAGCAAATTCTTTTGTGTTATGCGGGTCAGCAAAGCGTAAAAAGTACCACGACGAGCAGGCAAAAGTATCCATGGTGTCTACCTCCGGTTTCCATCCTTTGCCAAATATTTTTTCAGTCCGTTCAAATAGTTCTTTTGAAGTGCCGAGTGGCGAAGTACCTTTAGGTAAATACTCAACATCGGTAGGCAAAAGCCAAGGCAAGTGCTCCTCGGGCACCGCATGAGCCTTTCCTTCAGGATCATAAACAATAGGTATAGGAGCGCCCCAATACCGCTGGCGCGAGATAAGCCAGTCACGCAGGCGGTAGGTAGTTTTAGCTTTTGCAATTTCCCGCTCACTTACATAGGCAATAATCTCGCTTCTAACATCGCCTGCTTTCTTTCCGGCAAATGTAGGGGGTTCGAGCAATATGCCATTTTTCATGTCCGCATAACACCTCTCAAAACTTTTGACGGCTACCTGCTCTGCCGGATCTTCCGGCACCAAAACTACCTTAAGCGGAATAGTATATTTTTTTGCAAACGCAAAGTCACGCTCGTCGTGTGCCGAACATTTAACAATCCCGGTGCCATACTCAGCCAAAGCATAGCTCGCTATCCAAATAGGCAACTCCCCATTTCCTACGGGATCAACCGTGTATCGGCCAGTGAAGATTCCTTCAACCTCTTGAACCTCGCCGCGCTCGGTAAGAGAGCGTTTGTCTGCAATATTTTTTGCTTGTGCAAGAATTTTTTCTTTGTCGGGGAGGCCATCGAGCAATGTCGGAAGAAACGGATGATCAGGAGCAATAACTACAAACGTATCTGCGCAGTAAGCCTCAAAATGCGCGGAAAAGGTATCAATGGTAAGGGCAGTATTCTTAACCGGCGAAGTAAAAATAAGGCCTTCGCTCCTGCCTATCCAGTTGCGCTGGTTTATTTTGGTCGACTCCGGCCAATCCAGCGGCTCAAGACCGTCGACAAGCTCATCCGCGTAGTCGGTGATTTTAAAAAACCACTGCTCAAGCTCCTTTTTTTCTACCTTGGCGCCGCTTCTCTCGGCGGTGCCGTCGGCGAGCACTTGTTCGTTGGCAAGCACGGTTTGGTCGACCGGGTCCCAATTAACCAGCGCCTTCTTTTTATATACCAAACCTTTTTCAAAAAATTTAGCAAAGAGCCATTGCGTCCACTTGTAATACTCGGGGTTATGCGTCCCAAACTCACGACTCCAATCGTACGAAAGGCCAAGGTGTGAAATTTGTTTTTTAAAATTAGCGATCGACTCGTCGGTGGTCCTCTGCGGCGGCGTACCTGTTTTTATCGCATAGTTTTCTGCGGGCAAACCAAACGCATCCCAGCCCATTGGATGCAGCACGTTGTACCCTTTAGCTCTTTTGTATCGGCTGTAAATATCGGTTGCAGTGTAACCCTCCACATGCCCTACGTGGAGCCCGGCTCCCGACGGGTACGGGAACATGTCGAGGATATATTGTTTTTCCTTGGTTGAGTCGTCGGCAGTTTTAAACGAGCCCGCTTCGGCCCACTTTTGCTGCCACTTTTTTTCTATCTTTTTGTGGTCGTACTTATTCATGTAAGGGTACACTTTATTATAGACGCCCTTAGAGGGACCAGATTTTATTTAGCGGTAGTAGCGTTTACCGGATAGAGTTGCGGGTCTATGGTGCGGATAAAGCAACCGTCGCCCGCGCCATGCTGCCAGTTGTCTCCCGAACTTAGACCGCTATATGCACCCGGTATGCCGGAGGCCGGCATTGGCACCGAGTAGCCGCTCGTTGGCTGCGGCGCGCCATTGCTGTCGCGATTAAAGGTGGCGCATAGCTGGAAGGTGTGCACTCCGTTAACCACATAGGTATATGGCTTACCGGTTTGCGGGTCTGCAGGCATGCTGTAATTGGAGATAGAGTCGTCGAGGCTGTTGAGAGTTGCGGGCAACGCGCCTTTTTGCTGCCAATAGTACACAATCTGCGACTGTATCTGCTGCAGATCGGAAACTTTTTGCTGGTCAAAAAGCGCTTGGCGCGCTTGCATAGGCGTACCCACGATAACAAAGCCGGCAAGTATCGTAAGCACCAAAAGCAGACCGGTGCCGTATCCCACGCGATGCGCACGCTCGGGATAGCGCTCCCAATAGCCCCAGAAGTCGGCTATAAAATGCATAAACATCGCTGCCGCTACCAAAAATACGAGTGCAACTTTAAAGAGGAAGGCTGCCGTAAGCGCCTCGCCGCTAAGGAAGGTGGTGAGGAGGACAATAAGATCGATGGCCATCGTGAGCCCCGCAATAAAAAGCGTGAGCATCAGCGCCCAGCGCCGCACCCATATCTCGCGGCGGGTAGCATCGGTAGCAATCTCGCGGTGTATGAGCAGCATCAATACAATAAAGAGCGGAAACATCACGATGAGCGAGGCCATCTCGTAGCTGATGCTGCTCTGGTAGGGGTCAACATTGTACGTTTGCAGCGAATTGGGAAAAGCGTAGTTGAGATAATCAAAGAGGAGTCCTAAAAAAGCAAAAACACTTACATAGAGAGCCACCATCGCTCCCGCCCACAAGAAAAAATCCTTCGGTGTTGTCCTTGGTTTGTCCATATAAAAAGTGTTACTGATAACTATCTGCAAATCATAGCACATTTGAGTTTTTGTCAAAATATGTTAAAAAGGTAGGAGACTTGGTCTTAAATTAAGGACTCCACAATGACCGAAGAGCAACTGAGGCAACTGCCTCGAGCAAGCCAAGAGGGTATATACAGCCAATTTTATGTCGAGCAAGAAATAAGGCTCATCCTTCGGATTTTAAAAGAGGAAGAAAATCCTCTGCTTGAAGGGAGGGTTTTCCCTGCCGGGCATACGTACTATGCGTCGCACCCGAGCTCAGAGGTCCGAGAAGCATGTAAACAATACTATCGCGAGCGGCGAGAAGAAGCTCGCGCTCTTGCCCGGCAAAAACATCGGGAAAAACAGTTGGTCGGCGCACTTTAGCGCCGGCTTTTTTTATTTAACTATGCAAAAACTCAATTGACTATGCGTAAATTATAGCACATTTGAGTTTTTGTCAAAATATGGCTTAAAATAAGGTCATATTTTTAACTACTTGCCAAGACTTGACAGATTCATACAGGCATGCTAATCTAGCATTAGAGCAGTAAAGGCTCGTCCTTTTAAACCAGCGCAGGGGGAAATATAATGCGCCTTATAGCAGCAATTCTTATGACCGCCTGTTTAGGCGGGTGTGTTACAACGGAGTCGGCAGTAATGCCGACTTCGGGCTTGCATATCGACGTGGCTAGCATCCCCGGCAACGGGATCACGCCACCGGCAACGGTGGTGTGTGTAGAAAAGGCGGGATGCCAAACTGGCTTCGGCCAGAGCATCGCCACCGCCCTAGTTCAGGGTGCGGTCGGTAGCGCCATGAATAGCGTTGCTATCACCCATGCTGCACATCTTGCGGCCAGGCAAACAGGTTCTGCCTCGGTGCAGAACACCCTGGTTAAGGTCAACGCCACAGGCGGCAACGCCAAGGCAACTGGTGGCAATGCAAGCAATTCCAATTTGAATTCGTCGACATCGACGAGTACCGCGATCGGATTCTGAAAGATCCGGTCAGACTAACCCGAAAATACAACCTCAGGAGACCAACATGTTGCGCATGCTCGTTCTTGCTACGGCGTCTGTCCTCGCGATAAATGCGGCATGGGCCGGTAACACTTTGGTGCACGTCAAAATCGGCGGTGGCACCTCGTTTTCGAGTGGCGGCAACGCCAGCAACTTCAATTCGAACAGTTCCAATTCCACTTCCAAGGCCACCGGCGGCCAAGGAGGCATGGGGTTCGGCGGACAGGGTGGGATGGGCGGCAACGGCTACTACAGCCCGAGCTACCCAAACTACAACACCAACTACAACTATGGCTACGGCGGGGGATGTTGCGGCTACTACAGCGCACCCATCCCCTTCGCTGTCTACAACAGCGGCAAGGGCTGACACACAAAACAAGTCGACTTCGGTCGCAAGGCGCATCTTCGGATGCGCCTTTATTCTTTTTATACTAATTAGCTATGCAAAAACTCCATCACGTCGCCGTCTTTTACTAGGTACTCCTTCCCTTCGGTTTTGAGGATGCCCTGCTCGCGCGCTTTGGCAAAGGAGCCGGCCTCAATCAATTTTTGCCAGTTGATAACCTCCGCGCGGATAAACTTATTGTAAAAATCGGTATGTATCGCGGCGCCGGCCTCCGGTGCCGTGCTGCCCACAGGCACCGTCCATGCGCGCGTCTCGTCTGCGCCGGTGGTAAAAAAGCTCATGAGGCCCAAGAGTTGATATGCGCCGCGGATAAGCGAGTTGACGCCGTCGTCAAACACGCCGTACTCCTGCCTAAAACCGGCTTTATCCTGCTGCTGGAGCTCGCGCAACTCGTTTTCAATATTGGCATCGACAAATACATAAGTTGCTCCAACTGCATCAAAATATTCGACAAGACGCTCAAAGCGGCCGTCGTTAAGCTCGTTTATGTTATGGCCGTCGGCTTCTTTGTTGAGCACATACAGCATCGGCTTCATGGTGAGCAAATGCAGGCCTTTGAGCGCACTCTGCTCCTCCTCGGTATATCCAGCGCTTGAGGCAAGTTTGCCTTCCTCGAGCGCGTGCTTGGCTTTTTGCACTGCCGTTTGCTCGACCAGCGCCTCTTTTTTGCCAGCGCGCACATCGCGCTCTATGCTGCCGAGCCTCCTCTCCACCACTTCGGTATCGGCGAGTATCAGCTCAAAGTTAATGACCTCGACGTCGCGCA
>DATCEW010000039.1:0-6679 GCA_036509865.1 Minisyncoccota bacterium | reverse complement strand
GCGGCAGGTCGAGCGTGCGCGCCGAGGGCCCTTTGCCGATAATAATATTTAATGAGCCGCTTTCCATCGCCGGATAGAGCACCTCTTCGATGGCGCGACTTAAGCGGTGTATCTCGTCGATAAACAAAATATCGCCGGGGTTGAGGTTGGTTAAAAGCGCGGCAAGGTCGCCCACGCGCTCGATGGCGGGGCCCGAGGTGGCGCGCAAACTGCCGCCAAGCTCATGCGCGATGAGATGCGCGAGCGTTGTTTTGCCGAGGCCAGGCGGCCCATAAAAAAGGATATGCTCCGGCGGCGCGGCGCGCTCTTTTGCGGCGCTGATTAAAATATGGAGATTGTTTTTGATGCTTTCCTGTCCGATATACTCGCTCCACGAGGCGGGGCGCAGCGTTTGGTCGAGGTGTATGTCGTTTTTTATATCCGTTTTTATTTCTTGCGCCACCGTAATAGGAAAGTCCTCCTCATCGAGGCCTTTTTCGTCATTGCTGTCACTAATAGGGGAGAAGCTTGACATAAAAATGATACTATGCTAAGGTGTCTTCAGTGCCGCTCTTCCCTCACTCGGGGGATTTTTTATTGCACCCGTAAGGGACCATAAAGGTTGGGAAGAGTACACCCTCAAGCAATGCGGCTTTACCGCTTTGTGACCGCACCAAGGACGCTCCGGCACTATGTTTTAATACTTAGCCGCGGGGGTCATCCTCAAGAGCGACTCACGCTTATTCGCTAGTCGAATCTGTGCATTGCTTGGTGGTGTACTACTCCAAACTCTTAGCTAACTTTACTCCCGTTTGGCCTCTCGTAACAGATTGACCAGCGGGGGTTTTAAGGGCCCACTTATCCCTTACTTGACCGTATCCAAATCAACCACGCGGCCTAATTCTTCGAGGCTTGTGATGCCGCGCAATATTTTTAACACGCCGTCTTCTTGCATGGTGGGTATTGCTTGCGGTTTGGCGGCCTCGGCCACCTCATGCTCGCTTGGCTTGCTGCGCAAGACAGCCTCAATTTTTGAATCCATAAATATAGCCTCGTAAATGCCGATGCGGCCTTTGTATCCGCGGCCGTGGCACTCAATGCATCCGTTTGGCGCCCCGTCCCATATCAAATTGGTAATGGGCGGTATGAGCGACCTGTCGGTAATGCTCGCAAGAGAGCGGTCGATGATGGCCTGCTCGGGCGGCATCGCGCCACGCTGTTTTTTGCACGCAGGGCAGAGTTTGCGCAAGAGGCGCTGAGCTATCACCACGTTTATCGCGGAGCTCAGCACCTTTTCCGAAATGCCAAGGTCGATGAGCCGGGGAAAGGAACCTGCCGCATCGTTGGTGTGCAGAGTGCTAAAGACAAGGTGGCCGGTAAGCGCCGCGTTGATGGCGGTTGAGGCAACCTCATCGTCGCGGATCTCGCCGACCATGATGATGTCGGGGTCTTGCCGCAGCGCCGAGCGCAACCCAAGCGCAAATGTGTATGTTTTTTTATCAACCTGCGTTTGTACGATGCCGGGCAAGTGATACTCGACCGGATCCTCTATAGTGATTATCTTGCTGCCGGGGCTGTTTATCTTGCGCAAAAAAGCGTAGAGCGTGGTGGTTTTGCCGCTGCCGGTGGGGCCGGTGGTGAGTATCATGCCGTTTGGTTTTTGTATCTCTTTTTCAATCCTGAGCCGCAGCTTTTCCTCAATGCCGAGCTCCTCAAGCGGCACGCCTATGGATTTGGGATTTAAAATACGCATGACCAGCGTCTCGGCGTAGTTGCCGGGGAGTATCGAGGTGCGCAGCTCTATCTCATCGCCCTTTATTTTTATGCTAAAACGGCCGTCTTGCGCCTCATCGGTTACGTTGAGTTTGAGGCCCGAGAGCAATTTTAAACGCGAGAGCACCAGGTGGTAGGTATCATGATCAAATGTGAGCACGTCGACCAAGATGCCGTCGAGGCGGTAGCGCAAACGCACGGCAACCTCCTCCGGCTCAAAGTGGATGTCGGAGGCTCCGGTAGAGAGGCCGCCCGCCAAAATAATCTCGAGTATGCGCGTGATGCGGTATGCGCGCTTCATCTCCGTGGCTTCGTTAATGAGCGCGCCTATCTCCTCGAGCGTTTTAACTTTGCCGGAGAGCTCCTCAACTTCTTGGTTGGAGAGCTCAAACACGCCGGCTTTACTTTCGGTGGCGTAGGAGAGGTCGGCGTAACGCGCATACGCGCGCTTGAGACTCTCCTCGGAGCATATAAACAACGTCACTTGGTAGCCTTTTTCGGTGAGTTTTTGTACGAGCATCTTTACGTCGGCTTTTTCCGGCGCACGCACGGCGACCGAGAGCTTTTTGTCGATGCGGCCAAAGGCCACCGCCTCCACCGCGCGGCTTTCTTCCTCGGAGATAACCCGGAGTGCATCGCCGTTGATGGCTACCAAAGAGAGGTCGACATACTCAACGCCGTATTTTGCCGAGAGCATCTGGGCGAGCTCCTCTTCCTCGCGCTTGCGCAAAAAGTCGAGGCGCTTTGTCTGCTCAGTTTCATCAAACTGCACTGCCATAGGTATATTGTACCTCGATTTGATACACTAGTATCCACTATGACCCACGTGCCGCTTAAAGAGTTGCCCGAGTTTGTGCGCAATGCCATGGCCGTGCTTGCACTCAACCGCGACAATACCAAGGCCGTGGTGGTGACGCTTAAGGGTGAGTTGGGGAGCGGTAAAACCACTTTTGTGCAGACGCTTGCTCGCGAGTTAGGTGTTACAGACTCGGTGCAGAGCCCGACCTATGTGCTGATGAAAATATACCGGCTGCCCGAAGGGCTCAATAGGATAGGGCAGCCGCGGCGGTTTAAAAAGTTGGTGCACATCGACGCCTACCGGTTGGAAAAGCCCGAGCAATTTGCGGCATTAAAACCAGAAGAGTTTTTACATGATCCCGAAGTGCTGGTGTGTATAGAGTGGCCTGAGCGGGTAGAGGCTGTGCTGCCCAAGCCCGACCTCGGCATCAATTTTTCGTCAGAAAAAATGGAAGAAGGCGAGCGGAGCATCGAGATAAAAAAATAAAAAGCTGCGCAAGTCAATTTTGGCGGAGTGGTATAGTTATCTCACATGGCCACACACAAACGCATTATTATTTTGGACACGCATGCTATTTTGCATCGCGCTTACCATGCTTTGCCGGATTTTACCTCCAAAAAAGGCGAGCCGACCGGCGCTCTGTACGGGCTCGTTTCAATGCTGGTCAAAATTATTACCGACCTCAAGCCCGACTACATTGTTGCTGCCGCCGACTTGGCCGCGCCGACGCACCGGCATATTGTGTATGAAAAGTACAAAGCCCAGCGCGCCGAGACGGAGGAGGCGCTGGTGTCGCAGATTGTTCGTAGTCGCGACGTGCTGCGCGCGTTTGGCATCCCGCTGTATGAAAAGGAGGGATTTGAAGCCGACGATTGCATCGGCACTATTGTGGAGGATTTAAAAACACGTCGCGACCTCGACATTGTCATCGCCTCGGGCGACATGGACATGCTGCAGCTTATTGACGACGACCACGTGCGGGTTTTTACATTTAAAAAAGGTTTGTCGGAAACGGTTTTGTATAACAAAAAGTCGGTGGTCGAGCGTTTTGGTTTTGGCCCCAAGCTCATTGCCGACTACAAGGGCCTGCGCGGCGACCCCTCCGACAATATCCCGGGCGTTAAAGGCATTGGCGAAAAAACCGCGCAGATTTTAATTTCTTCCTTTGGCTCGGTTGAAGATATCTATAAAGTTTTAAAAAAAGATCCCGAAAAAATGCGCGAGGCCGGCATCAAGCAGGGGATGCTCGATAAATTACACGCCGGCGAAGAAGACGCACTCTTTTCAAAAGAGCTGGCGACCATCCGCACCGACGCGCCGATTGACTTTGCGTTGCCGCAAAAAGAGTGGGGAGAGGAGGTAAGTCCGAGCGCGCTCATGGACATGCTCGCGGAGTTTGATTTTAGGTCGCTTATGCCGAGAGTGCACAGTTTACTTCAAAATAATTCCTCCGCTGCGGGGCGCACTTCCGGAATCGATGCCGAGCAAAAAGTCTGGCGCAACCTCCCGTCTTCGGGAGGGAGGACCCCCGAGGACTTTTTGAGCGGGAGCGATCCCGGAAGTGAGATCGAGGTCGAATCAGTTGACCAAGAAGCCTTGCAAAAAGCGGCAATAGCGGTGTGGCTGCTCGACTCGACCATTACCGAACCGACGCTTGATGATATATATAGGATGGGTAAATCTGAGATTTTTGCGGAAGCGTTTAAAAATATTTTGGCGGAGATTAAAGAGCGCAAGCTCGATTTTGTGTATGAGCAGATAGAGTTGCCGCTTGCCCCTGTGCTGCGCAAAATGGAGCAGCGCGGCGTGCGCATCGACAAGGAGTTTTTAAAAAATCTTTCGGCGGAGTATACCAAAGAGCTCAAACATATTGCCGGGCGCATCTACACGGCGGCAGGAGGGGAGTTTAACCCCAACTCGCCCAAGCAGCTCGGCGAGGTGTTGTTTGATAAGCTCGGCCTCACGCCGGAAAAACAAAAAAAGACGGCGGGAGGCCAGCGCTCCACCCGCGAGTCGGAGCTGGTTAAGATGAAGCAGCTCCATCCGATAATCGAGGACATCCTCTCTTATCGCGAGCTGCAAAAATTGCTTTCCACTTATATAGATACCATTCCCGCGTTGCTTGACCCCAACGACCGCTTGCATACCTCGTTTATACAAACGGGCACCGCAACCGGGCGCCTCTCATCGCAAAACCCCAACCTGCAAAACATCCCGATTAAAACCGAGCTTGGCCGCGCCATACGCCATGCGTTTGTTGCGGGCGCGCACTATGCGCTGGTATCGTTTGATTACTCTCAAATCGAGTTGCGCATCGCCGCTTTTCTCTCCCACGACGAGGCGCTTACGGAGATTTTTAAAACCGGCCGCGACGTGCACACCGAGGTAGCCGCGCGCGTGTTTCATGTAAGAGACCCCGACGTTACCTACGAGCAGCGTCGCCGCGCCAAGGTCATCAACTTTGGCATCCTCTACGGCATGGGCGTTACAGCGTTGCAGGCGGCGCTCGGCACCTCGCGCAAGGAGGCGCAGGAGTTTTACAATCAATACTTTGAGGCGTTTCCGCGGCTTGCCGCATACATCGACGAAGTAAAAGCGGATGCCGCGCGCCGAGGCTATACTGAAACGTTTTTTGGCCGCCGCCGCTATTTTGAAGGCATCAAATCCTCAATTCAATTTGTGCGCGCCTCGGCGGAGCGCATGGCTATCAATGCGCCGATGCAAGGCACGCAGGCCGACGTGGTAAAACTTGCGATGATAAAAATAGACGAGCTGTTTGAGAAAGAGGCAAAAAATAAGGCATACCTCCTCTTGCAAGTACACGACGAGCTCGTGTTTGAAATAGAGGAGGGGTTGGTAGAGACGCTTGCACCAAAAATAAAAGAGATCATGGAGGGCGTGATACCTCTTAAAGAAACGCGGGGCATACCCTTTATTGCGGAAGGGAAGATGGGCAAAAATTGGGGCGAGATGAAAAATTTAGTTCTTTAGAACTAACCATATAAAAGAGATGTTAAAAGTTTTTGTCGGTAAAAATAAAATAAAAGAGGCTGAGGAAATAAGATGGGAAAGCATGAGCATCGAGGAGCTCACAAGCCTCTCCTCCACCCCAAGCCTGTTTGGGGGAGCGCAAACTTTTTTGCTGGTGGGTGCGCTGGGCAGCGACCGGCAGGATGAGTTTTTGAAGCTGCCCGGCGTTTTGACGGAGTCACCGCACACTTTTATTTTTGAGGAAGAAAAATTGTTAAAAGCGCCGACCGTTGCGCTTGAAAAGGCGGGAGCAAAAATTGAAGTCGAGAAAAAGGCTGCAAGTACAGGAAAAGAAAGAGGCTTTGACCCCTTTGACCCCTTTGGCCTGACCTTTGCGCTCGCAGCGCGCGATAAAAAAAAGTTGTGGCTAGCCTTGACCTATGCATTGGCGGGAGGAGAAAAGCCAGAAGCTATTGCAGGCTTGCTCCATTGGAAGGTGCGCGACCTGCTGGGGAGCGGCAGCAGCACATACTCTCCCCCGGATCTACGGCACATGTCACGCGAGCTGGTGTATCTCTACCACGACTCGCATCGGGGGATAGGAGAGCTTCATCTTCTTTTGGAGAAGTATATACTTTCTTTGTAAGACTAAGGCCATGCACACGATAGCTAAAATTATTTTTGTCCTTATCTTTTTGGGCGGGATGTTGGGTATTGTCGGCGTGATACTCGGCTCGTTGGGTGCGCTGCCCGACTCTCTCTATGCCAGTTATTATCAAACACAAGAGGCGCTCTCTGCTCGCTTTGGAGCAGGCGCCTCATCGCCGGCATTGCAGCAATTTGAGGGGCATTGGAAGGTGGAGATAACTCCTGCGGCGGCTAGCTCTGACCTCTCAACCTGCAACGCTGTCGAAGGATATGTGATGTCCCATGACGGAAACATGCAGGGCGTCCTCCACTCATTTGCGCCGCTTACAAGCGTTGTGATGTCTGTAACGGTAGATGAAAAGGGCGTTGCCACCGGAACCCTGCAAACAGACGCCCAGATCTCGGGCTCTCTTACAGCCACGCTCAATAATGGAACAGGGGAAGGCAGCTGGTCGGATAACGTTGATTGTTCGGGCTCAATTACTTTTTCTAAAGTATCGCCTGCAATAG
>DATCEW010000038.1:0-11369 GCA_036509865.1 Minisyncoccota bacterium | reverse complement strand
AAGTGTCGGTCTACACCAAAGGCAATCAATTTATCGTCGTCTCGTTCCACTCCGTGTTCCATGTCCAATCTCAAGATGCGCCCGAGGAGTGCCCGTGCGACCTGCAATTTTCTCTCATGAGCGGAGTAGCGATTTGATATAATCGACTTATGACTAAAAAAGGGATTGCGGGTGGCGCGGTGCATACCATGCCAGGTGACTTACGGAAGGCAATTACTTCGACACCTGCGGCGCGAGCCGTGTGGGAGGATATTACGCCGCTCGCGCGCAATGAGTGGATATGCTGGGTCATCTCCGGCAAAAAAGCGGAGACGAGGGATATCCGTATCAAAAAAGCGCTCTCAAAGCTTAAAGGCGGCATGCGCAGGCCGTGTTGTTGGGCGGGCTGTACTCATCGTTAAGAGTTAAAAAGTGGTACAATCAAGGCATGGAAAAACGACCTTTGTGGGTGTATGTCGGCGGCGTCGTTATTGCGCTTGTGGTTGTTAGTTACATTGCATGGCTCACGGGCGGCGACGCAAAGTTGCATACCTCAGAGCTGGTTTCCGTCGGATTCTTGCTCGGCATGCTCGCTATGTACATCGCCGTGCACCTCTACCGCTGGAAGTAAGCGGCTTTTATTTTGAAATAAATTTTGTTCTGATATCATCCCAGACAGCCAGCCAAATCAACTATATATGAAAACAAACAAGCTCTATATATATGGCAAGCACGCCGTGCGCGAGGCTTTGCAGCATGCGCCTCATGCGGTGACGCGCGTGTATGTCGAAAAAGGCTTTACCGACTCCGAGCTGATGAAGTTTGTCGACAAGAGCGGTGTGGAGCGCGCGCCGCTTAACAAAGGGCTCGTGCGCGCCGATATCAAAGGAGGCAGCGCCCAGGGGGCGATAGTCGCGCAGCTCTCGCTGCAGGAGTTGGTGGTGCCGTTTGAAAAGTTTTTAGACACGCTCGCAATTGGGCCGGGCACGTGCCTCGTGTTTTTAAGCGGCGTGCAAGATCCGCACAACGCGGGCGCGATTATCCGCTCGGCGGCGGCGTTTGGCGCGGCCGGAGTGCTCATGCAAGGCCATGATGCCTCGCCGGTAACCGCCGCGGTCATTAAGGTGTCGGCGGGCATGGCGTTTAGGGTGCCGCTGGTAACGGTGCAAAATGTGCCGCAGGCGCTTGCGATGTTAAAGCGGCGCGGAGTTACTATCTATGCGCTTGCGGCCAAGGGCGCGCACAGCGTCGAGAGTGCCGTGTTTGAGGGGCCCGCGCTTTTTGTGTTTGGCAACGAGGGTGCGGGGCTCGAGCCGGCTATGCGCGCCTTGTGCGACACCACGCTTACGATACCCATGCACCCGCGCTGCGAGTCGCTCAATGTTGCCGCCTCGGCGGCGGTGGCGCTTTTTGCGTGGAGTGGCAAACACGCGGAGGCTTTGAAGAATAGTAAGTAAATTATAAAGTTAATTAATTGCATCATGATTCCGCTCGTCCCGCCCCAATGGACGTCGGCGGGACATGATTTCGCTAAATCATGCACATAGACCTACCGCACAAATTTAATACTAAAGAGGAGGCGATTGCCCGCGTTAAGCACGCGCTCAACGAGGCTCGCCCGCAGTTGGGCGACAAGGCAACGATTACAGAGGAGGAGTGGCAGGGCGACACGCTTACGTTTGCCGCCGACATACAAGGCCAAAAAATCAGCGGCACGCTGGTGGCGCGCGAAAAAGTTTTTGATATCAACGCCAAACTCCCGCTGATGATGCGGATGTTTGAGGGCCGGATTGAAAAGGCGATCAAAGCGCAAACAGGCAAGCTGCTGCAATAAGGACGTCCTTCATGTAGTCTTCAGGCAACAATGCCCATACTGATGAAATGTTATACACCATTGCAATCATCCTTATTATTTTGTGGCTCCTCGGCGTCGTTACGTCGTACACTGTGGGCGGTTTTATCCATATTCTTTTAATCATAGCTATCATCATAATATTGATACGCCTCATCCGCGGCCAAAATCCTATTTAAGATTGAGAGCGGAACTTTACTGAAAGAATTTTGCTCTTATTTTTTGCACGAGCTCGTGGAAGGCGATGCCGCTCTCGCGGCGCGGGTAGGGGAGCGCGATCGGAAATATCTCCTCGATGCGGCCGTCCTTCATCAGCACGACGCGGTCAGCAAGCGAAACCGCTTCTTCAATGAGGTGCGAGACCATAATGACGGTAACGCCTGTCTCCTTCCATATTTTGAGCAGGTCCTTATGCAAATCGTCGGTTGTCTTTGGGTCGAGTGCCGAAAAGGGCTCGTCGAGCAAGAGTGCCTGCGGCTCTGCGGCCAAGGCGCGCGCAAGCCCCACACGCTGGCGCTGGCCGCCAGAGAGCTCCCGCGGATATTTTTGCGCAAAATCGCTGAGCTCGACCATGTCGAGATATTTTTTTTCCGGCTGGCCGGCATCTTTTTTATTTTTTTCCTGCGACGGAAGGCCGAATTTGACATTTTCCTCCACGGTAAGCCACGGCAAGAGCGCCCCGCTTTGGAAGACCATACTCACGTGTGCGGGCGCGTGCAGCTCTCCTTTGTCGGCCCGTTCCAACCCCGTGATTATTTTGAGCAGCGTTGATTTGCCGCAGCCCGAAGCTCCGACAATGCACAAAAACTCGCCGCTTTTAATCGCGAGCGAGACGTCGTGCAGGGCGGCTTTTGGCGTATTGACATAGGTCTTGCTTACGCCAATCAGCACCACGCCGCTCTCCTCATCGTTTAAGTTATCACTCATAGTATTTAAATTTGCTTTTTATATGGTTTTAAATTCGAGTGTTACTCGAATTTAAAACGCTCTGCATATTGAAGGAGCCTTTGCCACACAAAAAAGTTTAATAAGGCGATGGCAATCACTAGGGTGATAATCGCAGCAAGAAATATCTGTTCTTGGCCCGCGGCCGAGGCATGCACGAGCACGCTGCCGATGCCAAAAAGATCCGAGCTTTCGGTCGCGCCGGGCAGATAAGTGTGGAGCACCTCGGCAACAATGATGATGTTCCACCCCTGTGCAAAAGCCAGCAGCGAGCCTGTTACGAGGTAGGGTACGACCGCCGGCAGTAATATCCTTCGCAGGTAGGCAAACCCGCGCACGCCAAAAATATGCCCCACCGCTTTTATGTCCTGCGGGATAACCCGTAAGCCGCCCACCAGCGAAAAGACAATATTCCACAGCATGGTAATAAACAAGATAAATACTGCCGCGCCGCTCCACAGTCCCCAGTGGATGAAGAACACGATGATGACGGGAAAAAATGCCAAAACCGGCACCGACTGCATGATGTCAAAAAGAGGCAAAAAGATTCTCTCCGCCGAAGGGCTCCACGTTACCAACAGAGCCAGGGGGAATGAAAAGATAAGTGCAAAGACATAGGCGATGGTAAGGCGCAAAAACGTTACCCCAAGCGCCTCGAGCAAGAAGCCAAAGGTAATATGCTCGGTCGTAACCGTGTGGCCGGCAAATATCCGCACCAAAAAAACAACAATCGCGAGCGTAAAAAGCGGCACGAGGATGAGCGTATACAAGCTCTGTCCGCTTGAGCGCGGGTAACTCACCATATGCCGATGATGCGTGCCGATGTGGCGGGTGCTTTGGCTCATGTTTTCATTGTATACTAGATTTATATGTCTCTTGCCGATGAATTAAAAAAGGTAATGCGGGGCGACGTGGAGGACACGCCGGCCGCGCTTGAGGCCGCCGCGCGCGACGCGAGCCTTTTTTACGTTATGCCGGAGGTTGTGGCGCACCCCATGGACGCCGATGATATTTGTGCGGCGGTACAATTGGTAAACAAAGTAAAAAAGCAGTCGCCCGATTCCACAATTTCGTTAACGGTGCGCGCGGCGGGCACCGACATGTCGGGCGGCCCTCTTACCAGCTCTATCGTGCTCGACACAACCCGGCATCTTAATAAACTTTTAGAGCTTACAGATACTGACGCCGTCGTGCAGCCCGGCATGTATTTTAGAGACTTTGATAAAGAGACTAAAAAGAAGGGTTTGGAGTTGCCCAGCTACACCGCCTCGCGGGAGCTTAACACCGTGGGCGGCATGGCTGCCAACAACTCGGGAGGAGAAAAAAATTTAAAGTACGGCAAGACCGCGCGCTACGTGGAGGAGCTTGAGATGGTGCAGAGCGACGGCGGCGTATACACGTTTAAAAAATTAGAAGGGGAGGCGCTGGCGGCAATGCTTGCGGAGCAAAGCTTAGTGGGCGAGCTGCACCGCCGCATCGCGCGGCTTATTGCCGCGCCCGATCATAAAAAGACAATCGAGGAGCATAGGCCAAAGGTTGAAAAAAACTCATCCGGCTATGCGCTGTGGGACATCGGCGACGGCGTCACCTCGCTCAACCTCGCGCGGCTCATGGTGGGTGCGCAGGGCACGCTCGGCATCATTACAAAAATTAAATTTAGCTTAGTGCATCCCAAGCCGTACTCGGCGATGACGATACTCTTTTTAGACTCGCTTCCGGAGCTCGGCGAGGTCGTGCCGGAAGTGCTTGCGCACAAGCCCGACAGCTTTGAGAGCTACGATGACCACACGTTTTCGATAGCGATAAAGTATCTGCCCGAGCTTGCCACTCAAATGAAGGCCGGCTTGCTCTCGCTCGGCATCTCTTTTTTGCCGGAGCTTTGGATGGCGCTTATCGGCGGAGTGCCCAAACTGGTGTTGATTGTCGAGTTTTGCGCTGACACGCAGGCTGAGGCATTGCAAAAAGCCGAGGCGCTTGCGAAGGAAGCCAAACAAAACCGGAGCCACATCGGCGTACGCGTTGCCAAAAACGAGGCGGCCTCGCGCAAATATTGGGCGGTGCGGCGCGAGAGTTTTAATTTGCTCCGCAAAAAAATCCGAGGGCTACGCACAGCACCGTTTATAGACGACTTTGTCGTGCCGCCGCTCCGGCTGCCGGAGTTTTTGCCAAAATTAAACGCCATCTTGGCAGAGTACAAGCTTACTTACACGGTAGCGGGGCATGTGGGCGACGGCAACTTTCACATTATCCCGCTGGTCGATCCACACACGCCCGGCATACCAAAAATGATCGATGAGCTGAGCCACAAAGTGTATGACCTCGTCATATCCTACAACGGCTCGATAACCGGAGAGCATAACGACGGGCTTATCCGCACGCCCTATGTGGAAAAGATGTTTGGCCCCGCCATGTACGCGCTCTTCCACGAAGTCAAAACAATTTTTGACCCGCTCAATATCTTTAACCCCGGCAAAAAAGTGGGTGGCACCTTTAGCGACGCCATAAGCAAGCTTGATTTACCCTCAATAAAAAATGCTTCATTGAAAAAATAGTTTTAGTCCGTTATGCTAGAGGCATGCATATCACAAAATTAGGGCATTGCTGCTTGGTGTTAGACGTTGAGGGAGTCAAGATACTTACCGACCCGGGCTCGTTTACGACGGAGCAAAATTTTATTACCGGCATTAATATCGTGCTTATTACCCACGAGCACCAAGACCACTTTCATGTCGACTCGCTCAAGCTGGTGCTGGCAAACAATCCGCACGCGGTGGTGGTAACCAACGCTGCGGTTGCCGCGCTTATCGAAAAAGAAAATATACTGACGACCGTAAACATTGTGGGAGACGGACAGTCGTTAGAGGTTAATGGCGTCAGTATCGAAGGCTTTGGCAAAGAGCATGCACTCGTGTATCCGCCCGACATGGGGCTTTGCGAAAATACCGCCTACATGGTTGCACAAAAATTTTACTTTCCGGGGGATAATTTTAAGCAGCCCGACAAAGCGGTAGATGTTTTGGCGCTGCCGGTTGCCGGCCCTTGGATGAAGATATCGGAGGCTATCGACTTTGTAAAAGAGATAAGGCCGCGCGTCGCGTTTGGCGTGCATGACGGCATGATCAGCCCCAACTCCCGCGGTTTTGTGGGCAGAGTACTCGAGATGTTTGTACCCGGCACGGAGTACGTTGCGCTTACCGACGGCGAGAGTAGAGAATTTTAATAATCTAAGTAAAAATAAAAACCTCCTATTTTAGGAGGTTTTTATTTTTTTACAACCTAAAGACAAAAAGGAGCAGTGCACTAAGCCCTGCGCCCACCCAGCAGGTAAAGGAAAGCGCGCCGCTCAGGAAGAGTATGATTTTACCTTTGGTGCTTACCGATGCAAACGGCACTTTGGTTGCAACGATCATAAGCCGGTCTATGGCTATCGAGTTGACGACGAGCGCGGCAACAAAAAACATTTTCAGTAAAAAAAGATTTTGATGCAGGAGGTAGCTCCGCACCGGCCAAAAAAGATACAGCCCGCTTGCGATAAGCAGGATAAGCGCGTAGGAGATTGTCTCGTGCAGCAGGTGGAGCGTGCGGCGGCTTATCTTTTGTGTCTTGCCGCGCATCCAGGCAAAGCCGACTTTGTCGGCGACCAATACGCCGCATCCGGCAACCGCGAGCGCTCCCAGATGTATGAGCAGAGCAATGCTGTGTAGTATCATATTATTTTTTATTGCGCGAGCGTCCCAATGTAAAAATTGGCTAACTCGCTTGCAGGGCGCGCTTGGCTTCCGTGTTGAGCGTTAAAGGCCGATGAGCCGTTGGTACCGCAGATGCTGAGGATTTGCTCCGGGCCGCCTGGGTGTTGGTTTATCCATGCGGTAAGGTCGTACACGCTGCCGTTGATGGCGCTCCAGCAGCTTGAAGCGTTGCCGTGGGCTGCCACTTGGGAGAGTGTAAAGGATACTGAGGAGGGCGGAGGGGCGCTAATGTTGGTCTTGGTTTGTGCGCCGATGCGCACCGTACCAACCGCCGCTTGGTTTGGCGCAGCCGAGTTGCCGCTTGTACCCAACCAAGCAAAACCCAACACTGCCGCCGCCACAAGAGCGGTCGCTATTAGAAGTTTATGACTCATCTTTACTTACTTTAACTATTGACCCGAGGTTGGCGTTGCCGTACGACCTGCTCCCGTACCGGCGGGGCGTATCTGGATAGAGGTGGCCGTGAGAGAGCCATCGCTGTTGCTTGTTCCGGTTACCGTCACCGTGGTGCCTTGCGAGAGATCGCTTGCGGTGCCTGCGGTTGATTTAAGTATCTGCGTCGTAGGGCTGAGCAACACTATCTCGGTGCTACTGCCGTTTTGCTGCTGTATCGAGATGCTGCCGCTGCCGGTGGACACTATTTGCCCGGCGGTAAACCCGCCGCCTGCTGCACCCGCGCGCCCGGCAAATCCTCCTGCACCCGTACGCCCCGCAAATCCGGCCGCTCCGCTTACGCGTGCTGGCGTTTGGCTGCCGGCGTAGCTCATACCTCCATAAAAAGCGCCTCCGCCCACTATAAGTAAAGCGATAATTACCCCAATTACTTGGTTTTTCTTCATATATAGTACATACGTTAGCTGCTGTTTTTTTGGTGCAGGAGCATTTCGACCGCCTGCTGCATGGTGCCGGCAGGCGTTATCTCGCCGCCGTTGACAAAAAAGATTTCATCGGCGTTTTCAATCGTGTTGAGGCGGTGGGCGATGATGACGCGCGTTGTCTCTTTAGGCAGTTTTTTCAAAATCTCCTCAAGCAGCTGCTCGGTCACCGTGTCTATGTTGGCGGTGGCTTCGTCGAGGATAAGCAGCTCCGGCTCGCGCAAAGCCGCGCGCATAAACGCGATGAGTTGTTTTTGGCCGAGGCTGATTGCGTCGGTGTTGGCAGTAATATCCGTGTCCAGCCCCTGCTCAAAACGGCTGAGCAATTTTGCGAGGCCCTGCTTTTCCAGCACTTGCAGCAATTGCTCGTTACTGTAGCCGGTGTAGGTGTTGTTGCCGTATATAATATTGCTGCCCACCGTACCGGTAAAAAGAAACGGCTCCTGTAAAATAAACCCGATTTTTTGTGCGCGCTCTTCGGCGCTGTACGAGCGGATATCGCGTCCCGAAAGGGTAACGGTGCCCTCGGTCGGGTCAAAGAGGCGTGCCATCAAGGAGGCTGTGGTTGTCTTGCCGCCGCCGGTGGGTCCCACAAGCGCGTATGTTTTGCCTTGGAGAAGCTCCAGCGTTGCGCCGCGCAAAACGCGTTTGCCCATTTCGGTGGAGTTGCCGGCAGGAGGGTAGGTAAATGCCACATTGCTAAAGCCGAGCACCGCGGGATTTTTTGCAGCTGGAGCAGATGAAGTCGTACGCTCCATGTTGGATTGCAAGTTGAGCACTTCGCCGATGCGGTCGAGCGCGGCAATTGCTGTCTGGAGCGACGACCACACAGCGGCCAGCTGGCGCAGCGGCTGGTAAAAGGTGTTGACGTAAAGAAGAAAGCCGATAAGAAGGCCGAGCGTAAGCGCGCCGTGGGAGATAAGATAAAGGCCGTAGGCCACCACCGTGAGCTGCGCGAGCGTTGAGGCAAAGGTGTAGATAGGCGTAAAAATATTTTGCGCGATGCCGGCTGCCACCGCCGCTTTGTAGTTGGTTTGGTTTGCTTGGTCAAACTTCTCGGTAAAATAATCGAGGCGGTTAAACGCGGCGATAACGCGAAAGTTGTTGAGGCTCTCCTGCACTTCGGCGCTCATCGCGCCCAGCGTGCGCAGGCTCAGCAATGTTGTGCGCTTAACCCACGGCGAGAGCACTTGCGTAACGCCAAGCACCACGGCCGCCGGCACGAGCGCGGCAAGCCCGAGCTTGATGTCGAGCACAAGTAAAAAGATGCCGGAACCCACAATCATAAAGATGTTGCCCAAAAACTGCATCAGCGCCTGCGCAAAAAACTGGTTGAGCTTGTCGGTGTCGTTGTTGATGCGCGAGATAAGGTCGCCCGCTTTGTTTTGATTAAAAAATGCCACCGGCAACTCCTGCAATTTGGTAAAAAGCGCATTGCGCAGGTTGTAGAGCACGCGGCGCCCCACGCCGCCCATGGTAATTGTCTGGATATACGAGGCGCCGAGGCCGAGAAGATAGACCAGGAAGAGGAGCTCGGTAGCATGAAAGAGGCCCGCCAGATTTTTGAGCGTTATGTAGGAGTCTACCGCGCGGCCGATAATAATCGGAGCCGCAAGCGTTGTGGCGGAGTTTATAAGTATTGCGCCAAAGGCGATGATTGCCGGGCGGCCCTCGGCGGCCATCAGCGGGGTCAGCTTTTTTATAGCCTGAAAGAGCGTTGTCTTTTCGCTCGAGGCGTCGGTTTTTTGCAGGCTGTAGTTTGTGGTAGGTTTATCGGCCATATTATTTGTTTTGTTCGTATTGCTCGGTGCTGCGCTGGGAGTTAAAGATTTGCACATACTCGGGCGAGGTCTTCAAGAGCTCCTCGTGCGTGCCGCGCGCAAACAGCTCGCCCTCCATCAGGAGCAGGATTTGGTCGTAGTGTTCGATTGAAGATATTTTTTGCGTTACCGAGATAAGCGTGAGGTGCGGATACTCGCGGGCAATATTGGCCAATATTTTTTGCTCGGTGGTGTTGTCGACGCGCGCGGTAAAGTCGTCGAGCAGCAAAACCTTCGGGTCGAGCGCAAGCGCACGCGCCAGCATAATGCGCTGCTTTTGGCCGCCCGAAAGGGAGGCGCCGCGCTCGGAGACAACCGTGTTTAAACCTTGCGGGAGCCCCGCAATAAAGTCATCGAGCTCGGCGCTGGCAATTGCTTTGGCGATAGACTCGTCGCTTGCGGCCGCGCTGAAGGCAATGTTCTCGCGTACGCTGAGGTTAAAAATAATACTGTCTTGGAAGACAAATCCTACCTGCTCGTGGAAAGACGCGGGCTCATATTCGGCAAGCGGCTTATGGTCATAGAGCACTTCGCCCGAGTTAGGGGAGATGAGCCCCATCAATATATACAGGAGCTGTGTTTTGCCCGCCGCGGTGGGGCCGATGATAGCGACCTTGGTGCCCGCATACACCTCAAACGAAACATCTTTAAGCGCCGCTCTCTCGCCAAAGGTGAGCGAAATATTTTTGGCCTCGACATCACCTTTTATGCCGGCCACCAAGGTGCCGGTGCGGCGGCGCTCTTCGGCACCGAGCACTTCGGCAACGCGCGCATACGAGGCTTGCGCCTGCGAGATGACGTTGGTCATAAAGCCGATGATGATAATAGGGAAGATGAGTATCGCGAGGTAACTGTTGAAGGCGGTAAAATTGCCGAGGCTCATCGTGCCGCCGATGACAAAGTCGCCTCCGAGCGCCAAAATGACAAGTGTCGCGAGGTTGGTGGAAAAGGTAATCACCGGGATGAGCGTGGCAAAAAGCCGCAGGATGCTCATGCCAATATTTTTGGCCTCGGTGTTGGCGGCGATAAACTTTTCGTACTCGGGTTGGTGTGCGTTTAAGAGGCGTATCAGCGCCGCGCCCAGGATACTTTCGTTTATGACTTTGTTGAGCCAGTCTATCGCTTCCTGCGAGCGTTTAAAGAGCTTGCGCACGCGCAGCAACACCATAAAAAACGTGATGCCGATGACAGGTACGATAACCAAGACCGCGAGCGCGAGCTCCCAGTTGATCATAAGCAGCAAGATGCTCGCGCCGAGTATCAAAAAGACCGAGGAGATAAGCGAGGCAATAGCCTGCGAGACAAAGTTCTTTATAGCGTCGATGTCGGAGGTGAGGTTGGTAAGCAGTTTGGCGGGGGAGACCTTCTCTATGTATGCGTTTTCCTGCACCGAGAGTTTGGCGGCCACTTTGCGCCGCATATCGCGCGCCACGCGCTCGGCGGCGTAGGTTTGCACGATATTTTGGAAGAAGGTAAATGCAAACACGCCAAAGCCCACCAAGAAAAATTCGAGTATAAAGCTACTTTGACTAAAAGCGCCGCGTGCAAAAGAGTCTATGCCGGCCGCGATTATCTTTGGTATCCAAAGATTAAAACCGTTGGCTATGAGGGTGGTGGCCACCAGGGAGGCAATCAGCCACTTGTAGGGCAGCAAAAGCGTAAATATCCCGCCGGCCTCATCCCCGGTATGTGGTTGTGCGGTATCAGGCATGTGTGAAGCCTACAGTATAGCAAATTGAGCCTTTTTAGCTCTTGTATTTACTCGTACCGCAGAGCCTCTATCGGGTTAAGTGCGGCTGCTCGGCGCGCCGGATACCAGCCGAAGACGATGCCTATCGCGGCCGAGACGCCAAACGCAAGCACAATTGATCCCCACGAAATGCTGGTGGTAATGAGGCCGGATAAATTTACCACTAAGGAGATTGAGACGCCGAGCACAATGCCTATGGTGCCGCCTATGACGGTAAGTGCAACCGCCTCGACCAAAAATTGCGTGCTGATGTCGCTTTGGCGCGCGCCTATCGCTTTGCGCAATCCTATCTCGCGCGTGCGCTCGGTTACCGTGGTAAGCATCATGTTCATGATGCCGATGCCGCCCACGAGGAGCGAGATGCCGGCAATAGCGCCGAGCAGGTAGGTGAGCGTTGTG
>DATCEW010000037.1:0-8304 GCA_036509865.1 Minisyncoccota bacterium | reverse complement strand
GGCATCACGCCGATAAGAAATATAAATGCGTTGTAGAACGGCTTAATGAGGAGAGTTTCAAACATATAGTTATATTTTGGAAAGCAAAAAAGAAATTTCTTCTCTTATGACTACGCTTGGTGCCTCTTTTGGAATAACCCTTAGAAAGAATACGGCATTACCTTTAAGAGGGGAAGGAGTGGTTAAGGGCACACTTACGTCGCTCTGAGCGACGCTGCCAATAGCTCTGTATATGGCTCGGCGCAAGCTATTGCGTACATTGGCTTTGCGCGCTACCGACTTGGCAACCACCGCCGCGCTGCGCAGGGGCTCCTGCCCGGAAATCAGTTTGAGCTGTAGATGCGTCGAGCGCACAGAATGGCCCTTTTTAAGGACCTCCTCTACCTCTGCCGCACGCAGGCGTAAGCGCTTTTTGAGCATTTACACTGATTTCTTTGTCCGACCTTTTTGGGTGCGGCGTTTGAGTGTTGCGCGGCCGCCTGGAGTACTGCTCCTTTTAAGGAAGCCGTGCACCCTTGCGCGTTTGCGCTTTTTTGGCTGGTAGGTTTGTGACATGCGTCAAATATACCGTATCCACAGTTTCTCCACAACTTGTGCACCAAAGCGCCATTTTTGACTGCTGGCCCTCTCACGCGTATGCTTGTGTGTACCGTTGCACCGGTCTGATAGGTATAAGTAAGGAAACACTTATGCCGCTTAGTGGCGCGGACCCCTATATGACTACCACGAAAGAACTTTGGGAAAATGCACTCGTAGAGCTCGAACTTACTATTTCCAAACCCAACTTCAACACCTGGTTTAAAGATACCCACATAGTGCGCGTTGAGGAGGGTATGGTGGCGCTCGGCGTCCCTAGCCAGTTTGCCCGTGACTGGCTCTCCACTAAATTTCATAAAGATATTTTACGGTCACTCCGCGGTTTGTCCGAGAGCGTGCGCTCGGTGGAGTATGTTATTTCGCGTGGAGTTAAAAAAACCGGCGATGAGGCGGCGCGCATGGTGCCGCCCCCACCCACCGAGCTCCCGCTTGAGACCGTGCACGCAAAAACCAACCTTAACCCCCGTTTTAGCCTGCAATCCTTTGTGGTTGGGCCGTTTAATGAGCTTGCCCATGCGGCAGCCCAGGCAGTTATCCGCAAGCCCGGCATAGCGTACAACCCGCTCCTTATATACGGCCCAACCGGCCTCGGCAAAACCCACCTTATACAGGCGGTGGGCAACCACTTTCGCCTGCAAACGCCGGAGCGCAAGGTTTTTTACGTTACTTCGGAAAAGTTTTCGATGGATTATGTGTCATCCCTCCAGGCGGGCAAGGTGCAGAGCTTTAAGGAAAAATACCGCCAATACGATCTCCTTATAATGGACGACGTGCAGTTTTTGGCCGGCCGCGACAAAATAAAAGAGGAGTTCTTTCATCTCTTTAACTATTTGCACGACAGCAACAAACAACTGGTATTTTCTTCCGACCAGCACCCCAACATGATACAAAACCTCGAAGATAGGCTTAAGTCGCGCTTTGCGGCGGGTATGGTCATAGCGGTTACTCCTCCTGATCATCAGTCGCGCCTCGCCATAGTGCGCACCAAGGCGGCAGCCCACAATGTGATACTCCCAGATGAGGTGCTCGAGTATTTAGCCACCACCATCGAGGGCAACGTTCGCGAGCTTGAGGGGGCGCTTAACACACTCCTCATACAATTTGAGATGCGCGGCGAGCCTTTGACTATAAACGACGCTAAAACACTCCTGCGTAATGCGAGTGTCTCCGCTAAAAAAGCGGTATCAGTGCAAGATGTGGTCAAAACCATTTCTGGATTTTACGGCGTGGAGGAAAACAGCATTTACGAAAAGACCCGGCGCAAAGAGGTGGTGCGTCCACGCCAAGTTATTATGTACATATTACGCGAGGACTTCCATATATCGTTTCCGACCATTGGCGACAAAATGGGCGGCCGGGACCATACCACGGTTATACACTCGTGCGAAAAAATAAAAAATGACCTACGCTCCGACAGCATCCTTACCCAAGAAATACACCAGATCCGCCTTATGTTGAAATGATGTGGAGAAGTGGTAGTAATAAGTGGGTATAACACTGTGGATACTACTTAAAAAAGACACCTAACCAAACCATCACAACCATATCCCCCTCAATTACCCACACTTCGCGCAAAAATCAGAGTAGTAATAAACCCTTACCAGCAAACAATAAAAACACTTTTCCACCAATCCACACCCTTAGTAATAGTAATAGATTTTATTTAGAAAAAGATATGAAATTTGAATGCACCACAGAGCAGTTACTAAAAGCGGTAACAACCGCGGCCCGGTTTGTTGAGCGTCGGGCAAACCTGCCGGTGTTGGGGAGTGTGCTCATAACCGCCGACGGCGGGCGGGTGGTGTTGCGTGCAACAAATCTTGAGTGTGGGGTTGAGATAACTTTGGCGGCAAAAGTTGCTGGGGATGGAGTTGTGGCGGTGCCTGGCAGTGTACTTTTGGGTTTTCTCTCCAATGCGCGGGGTAAAAATATTTTAGTGGAGCTTGTGGGTGAGGTGTGTAAGATAGAAACAGAGCGCGTCTCGGCTTCAATTAAAACAATCCCCCAAGACGACTTCCCTATACTCCCGCGCGTATCAGCGGAGCGCTCCTTTAAAGTTAAATCAACCGATCTTACGAGGGCTATTAGGAGTGTTGCATATTGCGCCTCAACCTCAACCATAAAACCGGAACTCCAAAGTGTGCTTATTTTTGGCGAAGCAGGAAAGTTGACTGCGGTTGCCACCGACTCCTTCCGTTTGGCGGAAAAAAACATACCACTACGTGATGGTGGGGAAGTGTCTCATTTGCTTTTGCCTGCGCGCAATGCGGCCGAGCTTATGCGTATTTTAGACGGCGCGAGCGCTGATGTGGAGCTGTATTACAACGACAACCAACTCTCTACTCATGTGGGGGAGGTGTACTACACCAGCCGCCTTATCGACGGCTCATTTCCAAACTATCGCCAAATTATCCCAAAGTCGTTTACCACTGAGGCGGTGGTGCTGCGCGAGGATCTATCATCAGCGCTTAAATCACTTTCAGTATTTGCGGATAAATTTGCACAAGTGTCTTTTGCGATAGAGCCGGCTAAAAAAGCAATCCTCCTTTCATCGCGCAACCCAGATGTAGGTGAGCAGACCTCAACAGTGCGCGCCACAGTCTCAGGCGAGCAGTGTATGATGAACTTTAACGGCCGCTATTTGGCCGACAGCCTCCAGGCGATAACCGGCGAGAGTGTGCGCATACACGCCAACGGCCCCGGCAAGCCACTCCTCATTAAAGACGCGGCCGATGAATCCTTCTTTTACCTAGCTATGCCGATGAACCGATAATAAAATTTTAATTTCATAAAAAACATGAATACAATAGAGAAAACGATGGTCTCGACCACATTTGAAATTGCCGGCTACACTATTGTTAAAAACTTAGGTGTTGCGCGGGGGATTATTGTGCGCTCGCGCACTTTGGTGGGCTCTATTGGGGCGGTCATACAAAGCCTTTTTGGCGGCAACATTACGCTCTTCACTCAATTGAGCGAAAAATCGCGCCAGCACGCGTTTGATTTGCTACTTGAGCATGCGAGCGAGCTCGGCGCTAACGCCGTTGTGGGGCTGCGCTACGATGCCACAGAGCTAGGCGCAGGCATCACCGAGGTCCTAGCCTACGGCACTGCCGTGGTTGTAGAGAAAAAATAATGAAATTTTCAAGCCAAGAACCGTATCAAGAAGGACTATTTTTCTAAAATAAAAAAACTCAGCATGATGTTGGGGGTTACTACTGCGTCGTGGGCCCAACGGGGATCATGGGTGCTTGGGTTGTTTGGACTTGCCCATTAAGTTGACTCGTCGGTTGGCTGTTGAGGGTAGATGGGTTGCTGCCAGTAGTGTTTATTAAGAGCGAGCCCGGGCCGTAGCCGTTTTTGGCCGCCCAAATGCTGAGGCCATCCTCCCATGCGGTGTATTGCGGGTCTGTCGGGTCGGGAGGTGTTGAGCCCTGCGGGTCGTTTTTGTTGAGCCAGTAGAGTATCTCGTGCAATGCGCCGTCGCTCCCGGCATTGTTCCATATACCTTGGAGTATTGGCTTCACCCCCACGTCGCTTACAGTGGTGCGCGTAAAGTACTGCGTGGGGCGCGTCGGCAGCGCGTAGGCCATCACCTGGTGCCACATCGGGCCGACGATAAAGCCGGAAACGTTGTGTGTCATGGGAGTATTGTCGTTGTTGCCGGCCCAAATACCCACCACAAGGTTGGGCGTGTAGCCAATAGTCCATGCGTCGCGGTAGTTGTTGGTGGTACCGGTTTTAACCGCCACGTCGTAGCCGGGGAAGCTCACCAGAGCGTTTTCGCCGAGCGGCGCGCGCGCAACCGGGTCGGAGAGTATATCGTTTATCTCCTCGGCCACGGGAGCACTCAGCACTTGGGTGCCGGTTGGTTGTGAGTTGTCCTCAATCACGTTGCCGTTTGCATCCTCGATTTTAAGCACGGCGGTGGTGGGGTAGTGAGTGCCATCCGTGGCAAATGCGCCGTAGGCGCTCGACATCTCAAGCAGGTTGACCTCGCCGCCGCCAAGCACCAAGGTAAGCCCATATTGGTTGGCGTCGCCGAGCGTGGTGATACCCATCGATTTGGCGAGTTGCAGCGTCTTTGATATGCCGGCCAAGTAGAGCACTTTTATCGACGGGATGTTGATAGACTGCGCGATAGCATCGCGCAATGTCATCGGCCCCCTAAACTTGTCATCATAGTTTTGCGGCGAGTAGCAAGGGGGTGTGTCGTTGGTAATGTCGCTCGGCGAGCAGGAGGTTGAAAATTGCGTGGGCACATCCCACAGCACGGTGCTTGGTGTGTACCCCTCGGTAAACGCCTGCGCATATGCAAATGGTTTAAACGCCGAGCCCGGCTGGCGGTTGGCTAAGGTGATGTTGTAGGCGCCGTCTATAATGTTGTCAAAATAATTGCGCGAGCCAACCATGGTGAGTATTTGTCCGTTGGTTGGGTCGAGTGCGATAAGCCCCGCATTGCTGGCGTTAAATTTGGTTGCGTTACTCAGCGCGCCCGCGCTTACTACCTCTTCGGCCTTTGCCTGCAGGTTGGCATCGAGCGTTGTGGTGACCTTCCAGCCGCTAGTTTGTATAGCATCCTCGCCGTATTTTTGCTCAAGATATTGCTGCACGTAAAACACAAAGTGCGGCGCTTGTATCGAGCTGCTTTGCTGTGGTATAAACACCACCTGCTCCGCTTTGGCGGCATCGCGCTCCTCGGCGGTTATGTAACCGTGGGTGTACATATCGTCGAGTACGAGGTTTTTACGCTCATCTAAGCCGGCCTTGTGGGTGCCGTAGGGCGAGTAGTAGCTCGGCGCGGGCAGTATTGCCGCCATATATGCCGCCTCAGCGAGGTCTACCTCGCTCGCATGTTTGCCAAAAAAGGTTTCGGCGGCTTCCTCAACGCCGTACATGGTGCCGCCGTAGGGCACTTGGTTTACGTACAGCGTAAGTATCTGTTGTTTGTTGAGCACTCGCTCCATTTTGAGCGCCAATATCCACTCTTTGAGTTTGCGCACGATACTTTTGTCGTTGGTAAGGATGGTGTTTTTTATTACCTGCTGGGTAATGGTGGAGCCTCCTTGGTCGAGGCCGGCGTGGGTAACATCAACATACAAAGCGCGCAGTATAGCCTTAAACTCCACGCCGTGGTTGGTATAAAAATTAGGGTCTTCAATGGCGATGATCGCATCTTGGATATTAGGGGAAACTTGGTCGAGCGTAACGCTGGTGCGCTTGATGTTTGCATTGCTGAGGTCGTAGAGCAGCACCTGCCCAGTGCGGTCGTAGAGCTTAACCGACTGGTCGACGCGTATTTGCGAGAGCGAATTGAGGTCCGGCAACGGGAGCGAGGCGGCCCACAAAAAAAGCACCCCCATAAGCACAAAATAGAGGCCGAGCAGGTAGAGCAGAGTTTTTATCTTATGCTTTTTTACGTATAGCCATAGTTTTTTGAGGGAGCTTTGGCTACGGTTTAACCTTTGGCGCATTGGGGTATTTTACCACGCAAAGAGCTTACCACAGAGCGCCTGTTAGACAGGGTCCTTATGAAGGACATAAGTGTTCCCTTACATAAGATGTGCCCTTATATGGTAGAGTGTTTCCATGGAAGTTTTAACCGACCCGCAAGCAATAGATGAGCTGCTCACGCGCGGCGTGGCCGAGGTTATTGTTAAAGAAAAGCTGCGCGAGAAGCTGCTCTCGGGCAAGCGCCTGCGCATTAAGCTCGGCATCGACCCAACCTCTCCCGATTTGCACATCGGTCGCGCGGTGCCGCTCTTAAAATTGCGCGACTTTCAAAAACTCGGACATCAAATTGTATTTATCGTGGGCGATTTTACTGCAGTGATAGGCGACACCTCGGACAAAGAGTCCGAGCGCCCTATGCTTTCGCAAGAAACAATCGAAGAAAATAAAAAAACATACTTTGAACAGGCGGGTAAAATTCTCGACCTTTCTCAAGTCGAGATGCGCTACAACAGCGAGTGGTTAAAACCTCTTAACTACCGCCAGATAGGAGAGCATGCCGACCTTTTTTCGGTTGCAGACTTTATATCCCGCGACAATATTGCTCGACGGCTCGAGGCGGGCAAGCGCGTCTCGTTGCGCGAACTACTTTACCCGCTTATGCAGGGGTACGACAGCGTGGCCATTAAGGCCGATGTTGAGCTTGGCGGCATGGATCAAAAATTTAATGTGCTCGCGGGGAGGCCGATGCAAGAGCATTTTGGGCAACAGCCGCAAGATGTCGTGCTTAACCCGCTCATCGAGGGCCTTGATGGCACCAAAATGAGCTCAAGTAAGGGTAATGGTATAACCCTTACTGCGCCGCCAAGCGATATGTACGGAAAAATAATGAGCATGGCTGACGAGCAGCTCCCAACCTATTTTGAAGTTTGCACGCGCGTGCCAATGCAAGAAATAACGGAGATTTTAAAAGGCCATCCTAAAGAAGCAAAAATGCGTTTGGCCCGCGAGATTGTGGCCATGTATCACTCTAAAGAGGCTGCTGAGGAAGCCGAGGCAGATTGGCAAAACACTTTTAGTGAAGGCGGCGCACCGAGCGACACACTCGAAGTAGCAATTGCAAACGGACAAAAATATATTGATGTGCTCTCAGAACAGCTAGGAGAGTCTAAAAGCGAGCTGCGTCGCTTAGCGGAGGCGGGCGCGATAAGCGAAGTAGAAGGTTCAAAAATAAACGATATCAACACGGTGATAGAAAAGTCAGTAACACTGCGCATCGGCAAACACCGTTTTTTGAAAATTACCCTCACATAAAAAGCCCCTTACGGGGCTTTTTTTACTCCTCCTCTTCCTCAAAAGCGGGGATTTCGGCCGGTTCATCTTCATCCTCTTCCTCTCCTGCGGCCTCTGCCTCCGCTTCCTCAAGCGTCTCCTCGTCCTCTAAATCGCTATCCAACAAAAAACCTTCTGGCTCGTACTCGTCATGCATAAAGCTTTTCTTTATATCTGGTAATTAGGATAAGTATTGTGTGCCTCCAATGCCATGTGTTGTAACAAAACTAATACGTTTTGCAAATCGCTTTTGGCGCATGAGTGTGGATAAGGGAAGTTGCTGAAAGCAACGGACACTTATGCCCATCAGATGGGCGAAGGGTTATAACCGAACACTTGCCAAGCAAGTAAGACCCACAGCTATAGCGTCCATCTCATCATCCAGGCGTTTACGCGCCGGCAAGCGCACCAAGCGCTGCACCATCATAGCCACGGCCGCCTTGTCGCTTTTGCCGTAGCCGGTAATGGCTATTTTGACCTCAAGCGGAGTATAGCCATATACCACAAGCTCTTTTGAAATTCCAATATAGGTAAGCATGCCGCGCACCTCGGCTATCTGCACGCCCGTCTTTGCGTTTTTGCCAAAAAAGATTTCCTCAAGCGCCAGAGCATCGGGTTTGTACTGCTGTATGAGCGCCTCGGCCGCCACGCCCAATATCTTGAGGCGGGCGTTAAAGGGAAGCTTGGCGTCGGTGTGGATGCACTCAGAGTGCACCACCACCTCCTTGCCCCCAGAAATATGTAAGTCTTTCTCCACCACGGCAGCGCCGAGCCGCTCAAACCCCGGGTCAAAGGCAAGGACGCGCATATTTTTAATAATAGAACTATGCCGCGTTGGTGTACACCTCGTTGACATCATCTTGATCATCGAGTGCATCTACAAGTTGCGAGAGTTTTTCGCCATCCTCGTCGTTTATCTCTACC
>DATCEW010000036.1:0-4161 GCA_036509865.1 Minisyncoccota bacterium | reverse complement strand
CATAAGCGCAATAAAATCGTGGATTATTTTGGCAGGATCAGTAGGAGCAGCCTCCTCGCCGCCCTGAGAGGGGAGCACTACCTCAAACAACGTGAGCGAGAGGGCTTTTGTATAATTACTTTTGGTAGCGCCTTTGGCGGGCAGCCCCTCGCGCACATACTCCACCAGCACGCGGTGGAAGTCGTCTATCACGTGCGCGTTATTGCTGCCCTCTGCGGCGGCAATGGCCGCGGCTACGCCCTTTTTCTGCAAGATGCCTATCAGCTCGCCCATGCGGGCATCGTGCTCCTCGGGAGTGAGCTTAAGGGTAATGGCTCCAAGCTGCTCGGCTGGCGACTCTTTAGTCTCAACCGCCTGCTGCCACGCTGTCGCAACCACTTGCTGCACCGCAGCCGGCGCAGCATGCGCATCGGGCACGCCCTCAATACGCAGCTCGCTCTCGAGCTTGGCCGCCCGAGCGCGGAGCTCAAGTATTTCGGCTTGCGCCGCAGCAGCAGGTTTAATTTTTTCGAGCGCAGCAGCTTCCATATATACAAAAGTATACCGCCCTTTTGTATCCACAGGCGTGTATATGCATAAAGCATGAGCGCTGTTTGACAGGTGATACACTTTTGATACACTTTGGCTATGACGACGACTAAAAAGAGGATCAATATAAGCGTCTCAAAAGAGACTGAGCGGGCTTTAAAATATTTGGCCAAGCGCGACCAAGCACCCTTGGCGACTAAAGTAATTGCTTTGGTAGAAGAGGCTCTTGAGCTCGAAGAGGATCGTATGCTGAGTGCAATTGCTGATGAGCGTCTTAACAACCACAAGGGTCGCTGGCTTACCCACCAAGAAGTATGGGGCAAGAAGAAAGGTACTCGCTAAGGTACCATCGCCTTGTCCCCAGTGACTTGGCACGGCTGGACACTTTTTGGCATGGCGAGGTTTTGGCTGCCATTGAGAGTAAGTTGCTTATGCATCCGGAGTTTTTTGGCAAGCCGCTGCGCCAGTCGTTAAAAGGATGGCGAAAACTGCGCGTCGGCGACTACCGTATCGTTTTTAGGATAGAAAAGAGAGCGGTGCAAATACTAGCTATAGTGCATCGCTCCACAAAATATAAAGGTATTGAAAAGAGGGTATAAAATAGCGTACTTTTGTGTCCACAGGCTTGTGTATACATAAAATATGAACGGAGTAGAGTTAAGGCGTATCAGTTAAACGAATACCAATATGGGAATGGAAGGACCAAATAACTCACCTCAAGAAAAACCTAAAAAACTAACCGGCAAGTTAGGGAGTATAGCCCGCATTGCAGCTTTTGGTGCAGCTCTTATGGGTAGCAGTGCTGAGGCACAGGAAATAAAAAATGTTGAACTTAAAGCGCCTGAAGTAACAAACGTACAAATTCATACACCCGAGGTAAAAAATATTGATTTGCAAAAACCTCCTGTTTTTGAGGTGCAATTGAAAAGTCCTGAGGTATTTAATGTAGAAACTAATACTCCCACAGTACAAAATATCGAGATAAAAGCACCTGAAGTAACAAATGTAGAACTCAAAGTTCCTCCTATAAAAAACGTAGGAGCCCCTGAGCGTTAAGAACTCATACTTTACAATGGAGGAGTGAAGTAGCGGCTTATTTTCTGCGCTATACTATAGACAATGCGCTATCAGGTTCCTCAATTTATCGAGATTGAAGACAAGATCTTTGGGCCGCTTACCTTTAAGCAGTTTATTTATCTGGCCGGAGCCGGAGGCCTGTGCCTTTTATTTTTTACGCTACTGCCTCTCTACTTGGCCGTGCTGTGCATGATCCCCTTTGCCGCGCTCGGCGCGGCGCTGGCTTTTTATAAGGTCAACGGCCGCCCGTTTATTGTTGCCGTCGAGCATGCCTTTGGATACTTTTTTGGCCACAAGCTCTATTTGTGGAGGCCGCGCAAGGCCGGCACACCGGCTGAGAGTAAGGGTGCACTTGTGCCGCTCGCCTCGGCACAACTCTCTACGCTCGGCGTGCCAAAACTTTCGCAAAGCCGGCTTAAAGACCTGGCATGGTCACTTAATATTAAAGACAGGGCAAAGATGGGTGTCGTGGACTCTGAGCCTACGGGGTTTGAAATTTAAACATGATGCAAGTCCGCGACTAGTGCGAATAATACGAATATATGCCCGATACCAAAGTAAAAGCACAGGCCACGCAAGAGTTTGTACCTATTAAAGAGGTGCGCGACGGCATTGTCATACTCAAAGACGGCTCGCTCAGGGCTATCCTCATGGCATCCTCAATAAACCTCGCGCTCAAAGGCGCGGACGAGCAGCAGGCCATCATCGGGCAGTTTCAAAACTTTCTTAACTCGCTGGAGTTTACCGTGCAATTTTTTATCCAAAGCCGAGACCTCGATATCCGCCCCTACATCGCCCTGCTTGAAGACAGGTACGCGCAAGAGCTCGACGACCTGATGAAGATCCAAATCCGCGAGTATATGGCGTTTATCAAAGACTTTACCTCGCGCGCCAACATCATGACCAAAAACTTTTTTATCGTGGTGCCATACGACCCGGCGCTTTTGGTGCGCGGTGGCGGCATCGGCGGCACGTTGGGCTCGCTCTTTCCGTCCCAGGGCGGCGGCACAACCGCGCTTACCAACGATCAGTTTGAGCAGTACCGCACACAGCTTGAGCAGCGTGTCTCGGTTATCGAACAGGGGCTCGTGCGCACCGGCGTGCGCATTGTAAACCTCGGCACCGAGGAGGTCATAGAGCTTTTTTACAAGCTCTTTAACCCGGGAGAGCTGGAAAAGCCTTTGCAGGTAACGCAAATAACGCAATAATATATTAGATTATGGCACTCTTAGATTTTTTTAAATCATCAAAACCAAACTCGGCTCTCACGCCGGTGGCGCCTATTTTGCCCGAGCAAATATACAAAGAGGGCGTGCTTGAGCTGCAGGACGTTATCGCGCCGAGCGCTCTTAAAATAACGCCGCGCGAGATAAACCTGGGCGACAAAATTGCGCGCACTTTTTTTGTGATGTCGTACCCGCGCATCCTTACCGACAGCTGGTTTGCGCCGGTCATCAACCTCGACCGAGTGCTCGACATTTCCATCTTTATCCACCCGCTCGACAGCGCCGACATGCTCAAAAAGTTCCAAAAAAAGGTTGCGGAGGTGCAAAGCCAGATCATGGCTCGGGAGGAAAAGGGCATGGTGCGCGACCCGATACTCGACACCGCCTACCAAGACCTGGAGTCCCTGCGCGATCAGCTCCAGCAGGCGCAGGAAAAGCTCTTTGACGTGGGCGTCTACATCACTATTTACGGCAAAAGCACCGAGGACCTCGACAAAGCCGAGAGCGAGATAAAGTCTATGCTCGAAAGCCGCCTGGTGTATGTAAAGCCGGCGCTCTTCCAGCAGGAGCAGGGTTTTAAAAGCGTGTTGCCCATCGGCCGCGACGAGCTTAACGTCAATTCAAAATTAAATTCATCGCCGCTCTCAAGCATCTTCCCGTTTGTGTCCTTTGACCTTACCTCCGACAAAGGCATTTTGTATGGGGTAAACAGACATAATGCTAGTTTGGTCTTATTTGATCGATTCTCTCTCGAGAATTACAACTCGGTTATTTTTGCAAAGTCGGGCTCGGGCAAAAGCTACGCGACCAAGCTCGAGATTTTGCGCACGCTCATGTTTGATACCGAGGTTATCGTTATCGACCCCGAGCGCGAGTACGAGTTTTTGGCGCAGGCGGTGGGCGGGCGCTACTTTAATATCAGCCTCAACTCCGAGCACCACATCAACCCGTTTGACCTGGCGCCCCCGCGCGAGGACGAGAGCGCCGCGGACATCTTGCGCAGCAACATTGTATCCCTCGTGGGCCTGTTTCGCATCATGCTCGGCGGCCTTACCCCAGAGGAGGATGCGATTATCGACAGGGCAATTACCGAAACCTATGCGCTTAAAGACATAACCGTCGACAGCGACTTTGCCGAGATAGAGCCGCCGCTCCTCTCCGACTTTGAGCTGGTGCTCGCCGGTATGCAGGGTGCCGAGAGCTTGGTGCAGCGCCTCTCCAAATACACCAAGGGCACGTGGAGTGGCTTTATCAACCAGCCGACCAACGTGGATATCAACAAAAAATTTGTCGTCTTTTCGGTGCGCGACATGGAGGACGACCTCAAGCC
>DATCEW010000035.1:0-2604 GCA_036509865.1 Minisyncoccota bacterium | reverse complement strand
TTTTCCGTCGATCCGACCAAGAGCTTTTGGAGCAACTTTGAGCGCATGGACGGCTACATCACGCAGCTGCACCTCCTGGCGCTCTTTATCATCGCCGGCGCGGTGCTTACCGCAGAAAAATGGTGGGAGTGGTTCTTTAGGATCTCGGTTGCGGCAAGTATCTGGCAGGGCGTGTATGCGCTCCTCCAGGCGTTCCAAATTTTTGGTTTTGCACCGAGCTCGCAAAGCGGTGCGCGCGCTGACACCACCTTTGGCAACGCGACCTACTTGGCCGTATACATGCTCTTTAATATATTCATCACGCTCTATCTTATTTTGCGCGACAGAAAGCGCGTTGGGTGGCAGGCGTTTTACGGAGTCGCGCTCGTATTGCAGGTAATGGGGCTCTATTTTACCCAGACGCGCGGCGCGATACTCGGTTTGCTTGGCGGCCTCGTAATTGCGGCCATATACATAGCGTGGCTTGCAAAGGGTACGCAGTGGAAGGCGCTGCGCAAGTGGTCGCTCTGGGGTCTTGGAGCTATAGCGGCGCTTGTTATTGTATTTTTGGCGGCAAAAAACACTCCGTTTGTGCAGCACAATGATACGCTCGCCCGGTTTGCCTCAATATCATTGGCCGACAGGACAACCGTGTCGCGCTTTATGATATGGGAAGAGGCGTGGCAAGGGTTTAAGCAAAGTCCAAAAACAGTCTTGCTTGGATGGGGCCAGGAAAATTTTAACTTCATCTTCAACAAGTACTACAATCCCGAGATGTACGACCAGGAGCAATGGTTTGATAGGGCGCACAACATGTTTATCGACTGGGCGACCGACGGAGGTCTGCCGGCTTTTGCGCTTTATATATCGCTCTTTGCATTTGCCGCTTGGACGATACATAAGAGCGAGCTGGGGGTACCCGAGCAAGCGGTACTTGTCGGCCTCTTGGCGGCCTACGCGTTTAACAACCTCTTCGTGTTCGACAACCTCATCAGCTACTTGTACTTTGCGTTTATCCTTGCCTTTATACACGGACTCTCGCGCAAGCGCCCCGCTGGTTGGATGTTTATGTCGCGCCCGCTGGATGACAGGGCAGTCGCGGTCGCAGCTCCTATCGTGCTGGTACTCCTGGTGTGGGGCGGCCTCGCGCTCAACGGTGCTGGCATCGCGCGCGCACAAACGCTCATCAGCGCGCTTACGACGGTCAACCCGGCGACCGGTGCGGCCAAAGACCCGGCGGACAACCTTGCCTCGTTTACGCAAGCGCTTGCAGACGGGCCGCTCGGATACCAAGAGACGGTCGAGCAGCTCTTCCAATTTTCTTCCAACAACATTGCCGCCTCCACCTCGGTAAGCCCCGCTGTTAAACAGCAAGCATACGCTCTTACTGGGGCAACCGGCGACGCAATGCTCAAGCAGCGCCCGGGCGATGCGCGCCTCGAGCTCTTTTATGGAGTGTTCTTCGATCAGTTTGGGCAATATCAAGACGCGCTCGCGCATCTCAATGCCGCCCTTAAAGACTCTCCGGGCAAGCAGCAGATACTGTTTGAGGTCGGCTCAACTTACTTGGCCGAGGGCGATGTTAAAGATGCGCTGCCTCTGCTTACACAAGCATACAATGAGGAGCCCGCTTACAACGACGCGCTCATCTATTACGCTGTCGGGCTCTACTACAACGGCCAAAACAGCCAAGCGGACGCACTCTTAGTGCAGCGCTTTGGCACGGTAAACTACGATAATCAGCAGCTTATGCAAACGTACTACTCCACCAAACAGTACGGCCGGTTGGCTGATATCTACGAGGCACGCGTAACTAAAAATCCCGCCGACGTGCAGTCGGTGGTGGCGCACGCGGTACTTGCCTACTTTGCTACCGGCAACAAGGCTCCCGCCGTGGCCGAACTTAAGGCGGCAGCTACCGCTAACCCGAGCCTCGCAACTCAGATACAGTCGTTTATCGACCAAATAAACGCCGGCACGCTCAAACCGTAGCTTGCAGTTGCACTGGCAGTTGCTATAGTAAAGCGGTGAGTGCTAGCACGATGTGTTAGTTCAACAAAACACAGTATTACGAAAGTCCCCGCCTCGTGCGGGGATTGTCGTATCTGGCGAGGATTTTTACAGTCTCTTGAATAGAGTTATACTATAGGGGTGCGCTTCGGGCGGGGAGCGACTGCACTCACATTAATACAATGTTTTGGAGCTTCGCATCCGCTTCCCGCTCGGGGCGTAATTCATCAGCTTGCTGATGAACTATAAAAAGACTGATTATAGATATGGAAATAGAAGAAAACGTGCCGCTTGCGCCTCTGACTACTTTTGGCATAGGCGGGGTCGGGCGTTTTTTAATACGTGTAAGTATCATCGAGGAGTTACAAGAAGCTCTCTCTTTTGCAAAAAAGAAAGAGCTTCAGGTTTTAATTATTGGCGGCGGGTCAAATATGCTGGTGCCCGATGCGGGATGGGCGGGATTGGTTATTAAGATTGAAATTAAGGGGGTACAATTTGTTAAAGAAGGAGAACACAAAGAGCAAAATACGGAAGAAAATGAAGATACAAATAACCAACATATAGTACTAGCAGGTGCAGGCGAAAGGTGGGACGGTTTGGTGGAGTACTCGGTTA
>DATCEW010000034.1:0-4524 GCA_036509865.1 Minisyncoccota bacterium | reverse complement strand
GAGGCCGCGTTTTGCAGAGCGTTTTGGAGCCCTTGTTTTAAGGCATTTTGCGCAGCAGTAAGATCGGCGGGAGCAACTGTTGCTTGCGCTCCCACAAACCCTCTCGAGATGGCCGATGTCTCCGCATAAAATTTGGTATAGCGCGGGTCGCCTTGAAAGCCTGGGATAGTAAACTGCGTTTGCCCGCGGTTATAATCGGCGCCAGGTGCATCAGCGTAGACAGTTGCGGAAACGGTGCCGGGAGTAAGCGTGCCATCGGCAGCTGCTTTGGCGCCCGGCACCACAACCGCGCTTTTTATGCGGTATATTTTTCCGTCGGGAGCCTCAAAGCGCGTGTTGGTGATAAGAGGCTGTGCGCTGGTGCTGTAGGCGTTGTATATAGTGATAACCCCCGATGCTATTTTGGATACTTGGCTGGAGCCGCTTGCGGTAACCGTGGTACTGGCGGTTCGCGAGATAGAGATTATCTGGTAGGAGAGTGTCCCTAAGGGCGCATTGACCCCGGCAAGCATAGTGGGGGGCACAGCAACGGTTGCAGTGCGCGGCGTGACGGTAACGGTTGCGCCTGCAAAAAGAGTGGAAAGTAATACACCTCCCACCGCACATACTGCCACCACCCCTATAGCTGTCCAAAAAAACCATCCTTTGTTCATACGTATTCTTTTTTTATATGGTAGTACAGGCTCTCTAAAATCTTCTTCGCCCATCTCCTCCTCGCGTTCGCTCGGCGCGCTGTTTTGTACGGGAGGGCGGCGGTGATGCGGAGGCATCGGGATATTGCGGATAGAACGTTCTCCTTTTGGGATCATATCTCGCATATACATAATAAATTATACACTATTAAATGCGGCTCTAGATGCCTGCAGATGCGCCCAGATGTTTGCCGTGGACAAAAAGAGCGCCGAGCGTTAAGTGTAAATCCGGAGTAGCGGCATGCCCAGCCAAATGTGCGACAAGAGTGTGGCTCCCCAATGTGCGCATCGTTGAGCCGGAGGCAAAAAGGGTTTCAAGCGACGAGTCGCCCTCAAGCGTCCGCGCAAACCAGCTTCCTAAAGGCTCGTCGGCTATTATGAGCAGGCTTTGCGGCACGCCGTTGTGGATGAGTGCCTCCACTCCCGGTGCAAAAAACTCCACCATGTGGCGTCCGACTGCTTCAAGGGGTTCATAATAAGGGCTATCAACAGGATGTTTTGCAAGGGCAAGTACCGCGGGTATCTCGGCAAGCGAGAGTCCGGCGTGCGTTTGGAGCGTGCGATACACACTCCGGAAGCCTATCGGCACAGTGGCGTAGCCGAGTGCGCCTGACTCGCCGAGCAGTATCAGCTCGGTAATCTCTCCGCGCAGGATAGCAACCAGCACAATGCAGTCGGTCGGTAAAAATCTGCTGCCGTAAGTTGCCGAGTCTGCACTGGTATAAAAAGAAAGTGGGAGGTCCTGCGCGACAGCTTCGATCTCGGTTGTTAAAAAATTTTGCATGTGCGGAGAGAACCCTGCTTTGCCTAAAGCGAGATTGGGCACTCCCCACGGCGCTCCTAAAAAAACAGCTGCATTGGTAAACGCGCCGCGCTCTGTGGTTTTATCGTTGATGCGCAGGCGGGCGGCGACAAGGCTAAGCTGGAGCAGTGCCTCATGGGCGGCTGCCTCAATTTGTTTTGCAATACTGTCGCTTTGTAAAGTGCGCGGCAACGCAAGCAAAGTGCGCTGCTCGGCAAACAACACAGGCGCACTCCCCTCGGCAAGGTGTACCAGAGCAACGCCGACACTCGCGTTCTCGACATCGAGCAAAATAACATTTTGCTCGCCACTATGTTTCTTCCCGAACATGGCAATAATTATACCACTGCTAAAATTTTTTCTTCTACTCCAACACTGCTTTGATGCGCCTTATTCCCTGCGCTACGGCTTCTTCTTTTAGTATTTTAAATCTCTTATCCCGACGGATGCTCCCGTCGGGACCTTCAGCACAGGCTAGTTGGCCTGTGCTTTCGGCATGCGGGCCGCCGCAGAATTCGATGGAGAAGGCTTTATCCAGATGCGGGTTTTTCGGCGTGGCATCTTTTGGCCCGAGCGAGTACACCGAAACCCGCTCCGGGTACTTGGCGCCAAACTCATGCTCGGCGCCGAGCTTTTCTGCATCATCTTTCGGCATCTCGCTATGGATCATCGGCAAATCCTCCATAATTTTTTCGTTTACAATCTGCTCCACCTCTTTTTTTTGCTCGTCGGTCATCTTTTGGCCCCAGCTAAAGTCGATGCGCAAGCGCTCTTCGGTAATGTTGCTGCCGCGCTGATGCACCTCGGGGCCGAGCACGAGCTGGAGCGCTTTAAGCAAAAGGTGATGCGCGGTGTGCAGGCGCGTTGTTTTTTCGCTTGTGTCGGCCAAGCCGCCTTTAAACTTTTGCTCCGAGCCGGAGCGCGAGAGCTGCTGATGCTCCTTTAATAACTCCTTAAAACCCTCGATATCTATTTGTTTAATGCCGCGCTCCCCCGCCTCTTCAATAATAAGCTCAAGCGGGAAGCCGTAGGTGGTCACCAGATCAAAGGCATCTTTTGCAGACATCTCTCCGCCTCTGGCAAAACGCTCAAACTCGCGCATACCGCGCTCGAGCGTTTTCCTAAAGCGCTCCTCTTCTTCGATAACTATTTTTATAATCTTTTCAAGCTGGGCGTCAATTTCCGGGTAGGCTGTTTTATACATTTCTGCGACCGGTTGCACGGCATATGCCAGCGTGTGTTGTTTAATACCAAGCAAATCCGCGTAGCGCACCGCCCGGCGGATAAGCCGACGCACAAAATAGCCCTGGTCCGAATTTGAAGGCAGTACGCCATCTCCAATCAAAAATACGGAGGCTTTTATGTGGTCAGCAATAATACGAAAGGCTTTCGTCTCTTGAGCGTTCGCGCCATATTTTTTACCTGAGGCCTTTTCGATATGATCCAATATCGGGCGATGACACACGGCAATAATGTCTGGCGTCCCGGAAAGAACCATGGCAAGACGCTCCAAACCGCCGCCAAAATCCACATTTTTCTTCGGCAACAGCCTAAACGTACCGTCAAGATTTTTGAGGTACTCCATAAATACATTGTTTCCTATTTCCAAAAATCGGCCGCAGTCGCAGTTGGGGTGGCACCCGGGCCCCCAGGCACGGTCGTGCGGGGTATTAAAGTCATAAAAAATTTCCGAGTCCGGGCCGCCGGGCTCGCCGGCAGGCATCGCTTCAGGTACACCGGCGCGCGACCACCAGTTTTTTTTGGCATCGTAGTAAAAAATGCGCTCGCCTTCTTTAATCCCCTTACGGTACCCATCGGCTTCGGAACCGAGCTCGGCTATTTTTGCGTCTATGCCTTTTTTAGCAAATAAACCACGCCAAATCTCCGCCGACTCTGTATCTCGCGGGAGATTATTTTTTGCGTCTCCTATAAAAACAGTGACAAACAGGCGTGCGGGGTCAAGCCCCAGCTCGTCGGTCAAAAATTCAAACATCCACGGCAGCTGCTCTTTTTTAAAATAATCGCCGAGCGACCAATTGCCGAGCATCTCAAAAAAGGTGGTATGCCGATTATCGCCTATCTCATCGATATCCTCGGCGCGGAAGGCTTTTTGACTATCGGCAATGCGCTTGCCCGCCGGATGATCCTTACCGAGCAGGTATGGGACCATAGGTTGCATGCCCGAGCCGGTAAAAAGCGTTGTTGGGTCGCCCAGCGGCACGAGCGATGAGGACGGCACCACTACATGCCCCCGCGCCTTAAAAAACTCCAGATATTTGCTACGCACTTCGTCGAGGGTCATTAGATGAGAGAATACAACGATTTTTGCAAAAAGAAAAACCCCGGCTGCTTATACCGGCCCGGCGGCCGCTTCGGAAAGTTGGTCTAGGAGCAGATATTTTTTTAGGGCTCGATTTACCTCTCCTGCTTTGAGTTTGAGGATTTTTTTGGGAAACTCGTCGAGATAGGAAAGTTTTTGCCCCTCCACAATAACGCTATGCGCAGCGACGGCAAAGGCTCCGGAGTTTGAGAGTTGCACCCTCGAGCGCGCCTCAAAAAGCTCACGATGTTTTTGTACCTCCTCTTCGGTCACTCCCCGCTCAACAATCAGCTTTACCTGGCGCATAATTGATGCGCGCCCTTTTTGAAAGAGCTCCGGCGCAAACGTGGCCCATATGCAGATAAAACCGTCGGCTGTGTTTTCAAATCCCGCTAGATAGCCGTATACGCCGTAGGTAAGACCCTCTTCCTCGCGCACGGTAGTCATGAGACGGCTGGCGAAGCCGCGATTGCCTAACACTTGTACGCCAAGCAAAAGAGGCGCGTAGTCTTTGTGCTTTTCTGTAATGCCGGTGGCAATGCCCAGCATATAATCGATGCTTGCTTTATTGGGTATCGAGACACGCACCTTTTTACTATGTGTCGGTGCAGCTTTTTTATATGACGGAAAGATCGGTGCGGATTGAGACAGTCCTTTAAAACATTTTTCTACCATAGCTGCTACTTTGAGTAGCGTCACATCTCCTGCCA
>DATCEW010000033.1:0-2796 GCA_036509865.1 Minisyncoccota bacterium | reverse complement strand
CTGTATCCTCCAGCAACTATTGAGCCCTTTCCTGTTATTGCGCAAATTTTAGCCATGTCGTTTTTTGATGCCCGCCTATGGTATCATAATTTATCAAATCCGCAACATGCTCATCCTTTCCTTTATTATCCTCATAGTCTCGATCATCCTCCATGAGGTGGCTCACGGCTACATGGCCAACTATCTTGGCGACCCAACGGCACGCTTGGCCGGCCGCCTCACGCTCAACCCTCTGCCACACATCGACCCTATCGGCTCGATATTGCTCCCGGGTCTGCTGCTCTTTAGCCAGTCGGTTACGCACTTTCCGCTCTTTATCGGCTATGCCAAACCGGTGCCTATCAACCCGCACTACCTAACAGGGAAGTACGACGAGGCGCTCACGGCCTTTGCCGGACCGGGCACCAATATCCTCCTCGCGCTTATCTTTGGCCTCGCCATCCGTTTTATCGGCGGCCCGGAGACGCCGCTTATCGACGCGTTTGCGGCCATTACCTACATAAACATGTTGCTCGCGCTCTTTAACCTCATACCCATCCCGCCGCTCGACGGCTCGCGGGTGCTTGCCGCGCTGCTGCCGGGGCAGCTTGGACGCGGCTATGACAACCTGCGGATGCACATGGAGCGCATGGGGATACTCTCCAATACGCTGCTCATCATGATTATTTTTTACTTCGTGCTCGGGCCATTTTTTGGAGTCATCTTGGGCGGCCTCTTTCAGCTTTTGACAGGAATGAATCTATAAAGTAGAGTGTCTCGAGCGCCTCGGGGGCGTTTTACATTTGATTTAAACTGGAAATGGCACGCATATCTCAACTTGTCCGCACTGGACGCAAATCAATCAATAGAGCTAAAACAAAATCACCTGCGCTTAAGCGGGGCTTTAACTTGCTTAAAAACCGTCCGGTATTTTACCCGTCGCCGTTTAAACGCGGCGTATGCACCAAGGTAACCACCAAAACCCCCCGCAAACCTAACTCCGCTATCCGCAAGATCGCCCGCGTGCGCCTTACCAACGGCATGGAGATCACCGCCTATATCCCCGGTGAGGGTCATAACCTCCAGGAGCACTCGGTGGTGCTTGTGCGCGCCGGCCGCGTTAAAGACATCAACGTGCGCTACCAGGTAGTGCGCGGAAAGCTCGATGCAACCGGCGTCGACAAGCGCAATGTATCCCGCAGCCGCTATGGCGTTAAAAAGAACGCCGGTGCAGCTGCCAAAAAGAAATAAAATTAAAAAATAAGTTTACTATTTTAAGTATAAAAAGATGCGACGCCCCGTTAAAAATCGTAATATTCCAGGTGAAGACCTCAAATACCACTCTCTCCGCGTAGAGAAGTTTATTAACTCTGTCATGTGGGACGGCAAAAAGAGCACGGCCCGCAAGGTGGTGTACGACGCATTTGATTTGATTGCGGAAAAAACAAAAACAGATAATCCGGTTGAGTTGTTTGACACGGCTATCCGCAACGTCGGCCCGGCGATGGAGATACGCTCGCGTCGCGTCGGCGGTGCCAACTACCAAGTGCCGCGCGAGGTGCGTCCGGAGCGCAAGCAAGCACTCGCGTTTAGATGGATTCTTACAGCTGCTCGCGGTGCCAAGGGCAAGCCGATGGCCGAGAAGCTGGCCGCAGAGCTTATTGCAGCCTCCAACAACGAGGGCCCGGCTATAAAAAAGCGCGACGACACGCTCAAAATGGCCGAGTCCAACAAAGCCTTCGCCCACTTCGCTTGGTAATCTCCTCAAAACTATAAAAAGAAAAAACAGCATCACTCGGATGCTGTTTTCAGTGATATCGACGGCTCTTTTTTGCCCATTCGACGTTGTCGGAAAAGCCAAATGGAGAAAGGTCTACCTCGCCGGGTGCTTCCCACTCATTGCAATGTTCATCGACTGCAACAGTGTAGGTTCCGCAGCGTGAAAAGTTGGGTAACTCTTTCAATGCAATCAACTTCCGGCGCTCTGCCCGGGTATATATCTTGAGTGTTTTGCCGTAAAGTCTAGTTATTTCCTCGTCGGACTCTCTTTTTTCTTGTGCTGACATGAGCTCCGAATAAGGTTTGAACCCGAGTTCTCGCAACTTAGTTGCGTATTTACTTTCCTTTACCTTAGGCATTGTTGCCTCCCTAGAGTTGAATCTGCCGATACCATAGCATGTTCGTTGCATTTTTCCAGTTTTAGGCTATTCTAGCTTTAACGCCCACGGCGGGTTTTTTATTCTAAAAATTATTTATGCCAACAAGAGACTATCCACTAGAGAAGCTACGCAACTTCGGTATTATCGCGCACATCGACGCGGGTAAAACCACCACCTCTGAGCGCGTGCTCTACTACACCGGCAGCCAGCACAAAATCGGCGAGGTGCACGAGGGCGAGACAACCACCGACTGGATGGAGCAGGAGCGCGAGCGCGGCATTACCATTACCGCGGCAGCTGTTACCTGCTTTTGGACGCGCACTAACGAGCCCGACAAAAAAACCGCTTCTAAAAAATATCGCTTCAATATTATAGATACGCCGGGGCACATCGACTTTACCGTGGAGGTAAAGCGCTCGATGCGCGTCCTCGACGGCGCGGTGGTGGTGTTTGACGGTGTTGCTGGCGTCGAGCCGCAGAGCGAAACCAACTGGCGCTATGCCGACGAGGCCAACGTGCCGCGCGTCTGCTTTATCAACAAGCTTGATAGGACCGGCGCCTCGTTTGAAAAGTCGTACCAGTCTATTTTAGACCGCCTTACCAAGCATGCGGTGCGCATGCAGCTGCCCATCGGCGCTGAGGATGGCTTTGCGGGCGT
>DATCEW010000032.1:0-4674 GCA_036509865.1 Minisyncoccota bacterium | reverse complement strand
GGGCGTGGCCGGAGCCTGTTGCGCAACAACTTTGACCGGCACCGGCGTAGGTAAGGGCACACTTATGCTGCTCTGCGGCGCAACTTGTTGAGCAGACACGCCGACACCACTTGTCGAACTATTACCGCCAGACAAAAATGCCAACACGCTTGCAAAAAAATTATTTCCTGAAGCGGATGTTTCAATCGGTGATTGAGGAGGATTGCTAAAAAATGGCGACTGCACTGATGCAAGTACGGCTGCACTTTGTGTATCAGCATTACTAAAAAAAGATGATGCGGGTGGATTGCTTTGCGGCGTAAGTGTACCCTTAGCTCCTCCGGCAAAGACCAACGAGGCAAACAACAATGTGCCACCAAGCGCAAAGGCTGTCGCTTTGCCCGCGGCAATATGCAAAAAACTTGCAGCATGTGTTTTTGTAGGGAAGGTTGGTGAGGAGAGATTGTTATTTTTTCTATAAGTCTCCTGCTCTTTTTGACGCTCTTCGGCCAGCTCTTGCGAGCGCAGTACGCGGGCCTCCGTACGAGCTCTTTCAAAAGCCACGATAGATGACTCCTTAATAAACCAGGCATTATCTACCCGCTCACCCTCAAGTTTGCCCTCGCGGCAAAGCTTACCCACATAGTCGGGAGCACACGAGAGGCGCTTTGCCGCCTTACGAGCAGAGAGCATTGTCTCTCCATTTTTTGAAATTATTTTTTTAGATTCAGACATTAAAAATTCTCCTATATACGTGGGCGATATCGCTTTTATTTATACAGAGAGTTCGGCTTCACTGATGTTTATTTTAATATAAAACTCGCTCTATATATACAAAATTTAAAATAAAAACTGTGGATAGCGTGAATAAAAAAAAATAGTTAAAAAATATTTTTCTTATCCAACAACAAGCTCACCATTCGCTTAATTTTGCGTTTAGAGCGATTTTAAGTGATCTGTAGCAGAGCCAAGCCTTATCAAAATGCCAATTAAAAAAATAATTAAAATATTAATACGGCATTAGTTTGTGTTTTAATAAAAAGTATATAAATATTGTCAAAACGATATGCGTTGTAAACAAAAGTTTAATTGTCTACTTTGGCCGAGATATCGCCTATTCTTAACGATATCTCGGCTATCAGAGGTACATATATTGGCTCTATCCACAACCGCCTTAGAAGCTAAGGTGCGGTGTTTGATCATCTACTATCAGTAGTCTCAGGTAGATCTATTATCTATACTAAAAATCCCATCACATTTTTGCGTGATGGGATGCTTATTACTAAAATTTGACGAGTTTCTAAAATGACGTCTAGTAGCTATTTAACGCTGTATCCTGCATTTGCACTTTGTCCTCCATTGACCGTTACCGTAAAAAGGAGGTGGGTAGAGGCAAGTGCCGCCACCGCAAAAACGGTTGCGCCGAGTGCTAGCACTGCGGCGGCGCGCACAACGAGAGGCGCACTCTTTCTTTTTGATACAACAGGAGTCTCTTTATGTGCGGGCCTCTCCGCTCTGTTTTCCATTTTGTCCTCTACTCTTTTTGGCATGCCCCATCCTTCCGGCTGATGTATTTTGGTCACTACAGGAGCAGCAGCGACATGCCTGATAGATATACTATTGTTTTGCGGTTGTTTTTGTACCTGTGGGATCAGCGGTCCTTCATCAGCACTGTAACGAAGTGTCGGCATAGATGTGCTCCTACCTACTCGCGCCTCATGCGCTTCGCGCGTCGTCCTATAAAAAATAGGCAACGCCTCGTTGTGCAGACCGGTAGGTGCTGCCGACGCTTCGGCAATTTTTATTTCAGAAATAGTTTCTTTGATTGTTTCTTTTTGCTCTATAACCTCCGGCTCTTCTTCTTTTATTTCTACTTCTTCTTCTACAACTATCGACATACCAACTTTCTCCGGAACCTCATTAACTACTTGGACACTTTCCGTGACAGGGGTACGCACAGGAGCCTCTTTGCCAAGATAGGCCGCTAAAGACTCGACATCCACATCCCAGGCGCGACCCACCTTTTGTCCCTCTACCTTTTTAGCACGTATCAGTTGGCCGATATAATCGGCATGATATTTATTTTCTTTTCCGGCACGCCGAGACGAGATGTAGCGCTTACCCGATATTTCTAGCTCATCCATATACGCCCCAGTATACCTAGACGAGAATTTTTTGTATAGCCGAGTGCAATGCACCTGGGTTTGCCGAGCCTTTACTCTCTTTCATACCCTGCCCTATTAAAAACTGCATGGCAGCCTCCTTGCCAGCTTTATACTCGGCGGCCACACTAGGATGTGCATCAACTACTTTTTGCGCAATGGCTGTGAGCGTCCCCTCGTCACTTTGTTGGAGCAAACCTTTTTCTTTGGCGATTACTTCCGGCTCACGGTCATCATTAAACATAAGTACAAGAGTATCTTTGGCTCCGCGAGAAGAAAGCGCTTTAGTATCTACCATAATCATCAAACGCCCAAAACGCTCCGCGTTTTCCTTTGTAAACCATGCTTCAGACACAGCGCCTTGTTCGCGCGCACCTGCAACATCACTCGAAATATAGTTTGCAGTGAGCTTCAGAAGGGCGCCTTCTGCACCCAATGTAGAAGGCGCCCTTCTCACACTGTAGTCAAAAAAATCGGCAAAGAGAGGCTCTCGTACAAACATCTCGGCATCTTCAGGTTTTAAGCCAAACGCTACATAACGAGCTCGGCGCTCCCACGGCAATTTACCCGAGATTTCTTTAATCAAATTTTTTGCTGAAAGCTCGGCCAGCTCTGAAAGTAAAAGCTTTGACAGATCCGGGTCCGGAAAGTAGCGGTAGTCGTGGCTCGACTCCTTTTTGCGCTGCGAGAAGGTACTTTGTTTTGCTTCGTCCCAGCCGCGCGTCTCCTGCACCACAGCCTCGCCGCTCTCCAGCAGTTTAGTTTGGCGCTTTATCTCGTACTCGATAGCTCGCTCAACCGAGCGGAAGGAGTTTAAATTCTTTACTTCAACTTTTGTGCCGAGTTTCTCGCCAGGGCTCACACTGATGTTAGCCTCCACGCGCATCTCGCCTTTTTCCATGTTTGCCTCCCCTGCCCCAAGATAGCGCAGCAGCAATTGGAGCTCGCGGGCAAAGCGGCCCGCAGTTGCGGCATCGTGTATCACGGGCTCGGTTACCATCTCCATAAGCGGCACTCCGGCTCGGTTATAATCAACCAGACTGCGGGAGTCCGAATTTTTATAAGAAGAGTCGCCCTCATGTTGCGAGCGCGCGGTATCCTCCTCGAGGTGTATGCGGGTTATCTCGACTCCTGCCGCATCAGCACCTCCGGCAGGAGGAAGAGATCCTCCCGCAACAAGCGGGTGCTCGTATTGGCTTATCTGGTAGCCCTTTGGTATGTCAGGGTAAAAATAGTTCTTCCTGTCAAACTCGGTGTAGTCGGCAAGCGTCCCTCCTATAGCCGCTCCCACTAACAGCACCTTATGCACCGCCTCTTTGTTAATGACCGGCAGCGTCCCCGGGTGCGCCATGCATACCGGGCAAATATTTTTGTTAGGCTCCTTTTCATCCGCATCATTGCGGCAAGAGCAAAACATCTTGGTCTTCGTCTTAAGCTCTGCATGGATCTCAAGACCGATCGTAGGCTGATACGTTGCCATATATAGGAAGCACTATACCGCAGGATATTAAAATAGAGAAGCCAGTGCGTCGGCACACTCTTTGACCGACTCATCGTCCAGCACGGTCACGGCCAACACTTTTTTCCCTTTTCCAAAAAGCTTGGCTATTTTTTTACTATCTGCCGGATCTCTGGTATCCGATTTTGTTAAGATGATAATCTCGGGTTTTTTTGCCAAGATACCTCCCTCAAACTGCTCCAGCTCGGCTCTCACAGTTTTGTAGTCATCCAGCGGATGCTCGGACTCCAGCGATATGCAGTGCACCAAGGCTTTGGTTCGGGAAATGTGCCGCAAAAATTTAAACCCGAGACCCTTCCCCTCCGCGGCCCCCTCGATAAGACCGGGAATATCGGCGAGCACATATCCAAAAAAAGCGCCGAGGTTTGGGTCAAGCGTGGTAAACGCATACGACCCTACTTTTGCGCCGGCATTGGTGAGCGCGTTTAAGAGAGATGTCTTGCCCGCATTTGGCAGCCCCACCAAGCCAGCATCCGCGATAAGCCGCAGCTCAACATGAAACTCGGCCGCCTCGCCCTTTGCTCCCGGCGTAAACTCCTCCGGCGAGCGGTTGACCGACGACTTAAAAGCCGCGTTGCCCGCCCCTCCGCGGCCGCCGCGCAAAATCATTTTTTTTTCTCCCTCCGTAAGGAGCTCGTATACCTCTCCGGTTTCGCGGTTGCGCACGATTGAGCCGATGGGCAAGTTAATGACGAGGTCGCTCCCCCGCTTGCCGTGCATGTTTTGATTTTCGCCATCCGCGCCATTGCCTCCCTCAAACCTTTTTTCCCCCCGATAGCGCGCGAGCAGGTTGATGTCGCGCACCGCGGCGATGTACACATCGCCGCCGTCGCCGCCGTTGCCGCCCGACGGACCGGAGTACTCTTTGCCTTTTTCGTGCAGCCATCGCACGACGCCATGGCCGCCGTTGCCCGCTCGTGCCTCAAGCGTTAGTTCATCAACAAAAGCCATTTTATTTTATTGTTCGGATTTAAACATCGCGCGCACCGCCCACGCCACCAGTGCAAGGATAAA
>DATCEW010000031.1:0-6590 GCA_036509865.1 Minisyncoccota bacterium | reverse complement strand
CGATAGGGTCTTTCATTCAATATACTATACTGATTTTTGGCTTATTTGGTAAGGGCACACTTATGCCGTTTAGAACGGCCTATAGTGCTACAATTGCCCACACATGGACCATATCAGCTCGCATATCGCAAAAACAGCGCGTAAAAAGGACAAGGCCACCGAGCGCGGCGAGCTCATGCAGTATTTTATGGACAAATTAAACGCCGCGCGCGTGCGCGACGGTTTGGGTAAGCTCACGATGTCGCGCATGGGGCGCTTGCTCATGGCGATACCCACCAAAGATTTGTACTATTTGCGGAGCGTGTGCGACAATGCGGGGGACTTTTCAAAAAAGTTTTGGTGGGAGATAAATCCTAAAAACCATACGCCGGAGGCTAAGGCGGCGGCGCAAAAAGCATGGGAGCTAAAAAACAAAGCTAAAACTAAAAACAACATCTACTAAATACTATGCAAAGTAAATTTATTGTCGAAGGGTTGGGGGGCAAAAAAAGTTTAGAGGGCGAGATTGTTGTGGGCGGCGCAAAAAATGCGGCAACCAAGGCTCTTGCGGCATCACTATTGTTTGAAGATGAGCTCACGTTTGAGAATCTGCCCGATATAGAGGATGTAAAACGCATGCAAGAGCTGCTCGCGGTGGCACGGCAGGGCACGGCACTCAACCCTGTCATGGACAAAAAAATATCCGAACGCATGCGCTCCTCAATTGTTATGACCGGCCCCATACTCGCACGCACAGGCTCGGTGACCTTCCCATTTCCCGGCGGATGCGTTTTAGGCGAGCGGCCTATTGACCTCTTTTTCGAAGGTTATAAGGCGATGGGCGCGAGTGTTGAGGAAAAAGATGATTTGTTTGTTGTAAACGCCGCCAAAAATAAACTCAAGGGCGCGCATATCATATTTCCTTTTGTGTCAGTCACCGCAACCGAGACGTTGATGCTCGCCGCCGTGCTCGCGAAAGGGGAAACTGTTTTGGAAAATACGGCGATGGAGCCGGAGATACCGTACCTGGCGGAGTTTTTAAACTCCTGCGGCGCGCATATTGAAGGCGCTGGGACATCGACCATAAAAATTATTGGAGGGGACCTGCTCAAAGCAAACGGCGCCGCGTTTAAAACGCCGCCCGACAGGGTAGAGGCCGGGAGCTTTGTGATACTCGCCGCGCTTGCCGGCAAAGAGGTAACGATAAAAAACTGCGAACCCAAGCACATGGGCGCGCTCCTTACGCTGATGCGTCGCGCAGGCGTGCCGCTTGAAGTTGGTAGCGACTATGTAACCGTGCGCGCGGGCGACGTGCCCAATGATCAATTTACATTGGTTTCGGTGCGCACGCACGAGTATCCGGGATTTCCCACCGACCTCCAAGCGCCGATGGCGGTGCTGCTCTCCCAATCAAGCGGCGAAGGCACGATACTCGAAACTATTTTTGATAGCCGCTTTCGCTATGTCGACGACCTTGTGCGGATGGGCGCTGACATCACTGTGATGAACCCGCACAAGATACTCATCAAAGGTCCCCGCGGCTTAAGCCGCAAAGAGCTTGAGAGCCCCGATCTGCGCGGCGGTCTTGCCTATATCATTGCCGCAACCGTTGCAACCGGCACCTCCACCATCGACAATGCCTATGTGATAGACCGCGGCTACGCGCATATAGAGGAGCGTTTGCAGAAGCTCGGTCTCAATATCAGGCGCGAAATAACGGCATAATTTGTTTAACTGCCTCCGCTCTTGTATCATTGCGTTGCGATGGCATTTTTTACTCCCAAGCTCGGCATTGATTTAGGCACGGCAAACACGCTCGTGTTTGTGCCGGGCAAGGGCGTGATACTCAACGAGCCCTCGGTGGTGGCGATATCGGAGGTAGACAAGCGCATTTTGGCGGTCGGCTTTGCCGCCAAAGAGATGATAGGTCGCACGCCGGGAGAGATAGTGGCCTACCGGCCGCTTAAAGACGGCGTGATTGCCGACTATCGCGTGACACAGGCGATGTTGCGTTATTTTATAACCAAGGCGCTCGGCCGCTTTCAATTTTTTAAACCGGAGGTGATGATCTCGGTGCCCACCGGCGTTACCTCGACCGAGCGCCGTGCAGTGGTCGAGGCGGCGATACGCGCGGGCGCAAAAAGCGCCTACGTGGTTAAAGAGTCGGTGCTCGCGGCCATCGGTGCTGGCATCCCTATACAAGAGCCGCGGGGCAACATGGTGGTGGACTTGGGCGGCGGCACGTGCGACGTGGCGGTAATATCGCTCGGCGGCATTGTGGCATCCACGAGCGTCAAGTGCGCGGGAGACAAGCTTGACCATGCGATTGCCGATTACATTAAAAAAACTTACAACTTGGGGATTGGCGAGAAGACCGCTGAGGATGTAAAAATTGCCATCGGCTCGGCCGTGCCGATGGAGGATGAGCTGGTGGTGGCGGTGCGCGGGCGCGATTTTATTTCGGGCCTCCCGCGCACGGTCGAGATAAAAACAAACGATATTGTAAAAGCGATAGGCAAGGAGCTGCGCGAGATTATCAAAGCGATACGCGACGTCTTGCAGGAGACGCCGCCCGAATTAGCCTCAGACATTATTGACCGCGGCATCATCATGACCGGCGGCACCTCGATGCTGCGCAACTTTCCCGAGCTGGTGCTGCGCCGCACGGGAGTCAAGGCGCAAGTGGCCGACGACCCGCTCTATTGCGTGGCGCGTGGCACCGGCATTGCTCTTAATCATCTCGATACCTACAAGAAAGCCATCATCGCCAAGCGGTAGTAACATAGCACTATGCATCACGCCTATTTTTACGAGGGCCCGCTCTCGCTGCTTGGCGAGTTAGCTGTAAACGCGCGCGCGCTTTTTAATTTTGAGGGAGATAATAATCCGGATGTGGTGGTGCGCTCATTTCCGAAGTTTGGTATAGACGACTCGCAGGCTTTGCGGGCGCTCGCCTCGTTTAAAAGCACGAGCGGCCGCGCGCTTTTTGTTGTTGGCACCGCCTTCATAACGAGCGAGGCTCAGCAGGCTCTGCTCAAATTATTTGAGGAGCCGGCGCCAGGTAGCATCTTTGTGCTATTGGTGCCGCACGGCGCGCTCATCGCTACGCTACGCTCGCGCATGATGACTTTCCCTCAATTAGCAGGAGAGCCCCGCTCACTTGGGAGTTTAGCTCCCAAGTTGCACACCTATGCGGGTAAATTCTTAGCAGATGCGTACAAAGCACGCAGCGCAGCCGTAACCGTTCTCCTTAAAGATGAGGAGGATGCCAAAGAGCGCGTGCGTGAGCTGCTTTTGGATTTAGAGGCAGAGCTGCATGGCTGGTTGCAAAAAACAAATGGTAAAAAAGAGTACGTGGAAGCGCTTGAGGACATTGCCCAAGTGCGCTCCTATGTGGGCGACCGTTCCCCAAGCCTCAAGATGCTGCTTGAACATTTAGCCGCAACATTGCCACAGATATGACTCCTAAAAAACTGGCCGAGCGTAAGGTGCGGATACAAAAGCTCGGTCGAGCTTTAAAGAAGTTATTTCCACATGCCAAAATAGAACTCAACTATAAAACACCGTGGCAGCTTTTGGTTGCGGTACAACTCAGTGCGCAGTGCACCGATAAAATGGTAAATAAGATTACCGAAAAACTGTTTAAAAAATATAAAACGCTCGATGACTATGTGCAGGCGGGAAAGTCGCAAAAAGGCATCCGCGCATTCGAGACTGATATAAAATCAAGCGGCTTTTATAAAAATAAGACTAAAAATATTCTCACGGCCGCTACCATGATCAAAGAAATATTTGGCGGCCGCATACCTAACACAATGGAAGAGATGCTGCTCATCCCCGGCGTCGCGCGCAAAACGGCCAATGTCGTGCTTGCCGAGGCGTATGGCGTGCTTGCGGGCGTTACTGTAGACACGCACGTAATACGCTTTGTACAGAGATTCGACCTGTCTGATGAAAAAAATCCCGTAAAGATAGAAAAAGACTTAATGCAGTTATTGCCAAAAAAAGAATGGCGCGCGTTTACCCACCGGGTCATCCACTACGGCCGCTATCTAGCCCCGGCGCGCATCTATGACACCAAAAAAGACCCGCTCATAAAAATTTACCCGCCTGCGGTGAAGCGTTTTCGTACGATTTGACGAAAATATACAGTATGTTATTATATTTCTAGCTGATGAAATAGCGCACTTAGCGATATTTTAGGACAGCTCTTTGTAAAATTGTGGGGAACGATGATGTCGATGCAACCCGCATTGAACACCTCCGCGACCGTAACCGCCGATAGCCCGAAGGGTCCGGTTTTTCCCCTCTATCTCGAAATCGAGGTCGGCGGCAAAAGCAAAGACGAGCTGATCGCCGAGATTAAATCCGGTGGCTGTGATGTTTCAAGTTGGGCCGCGGACATCATGTTCAAGCCAGCATGGAAGCCTGGCGAGAAACAGATGGTCAAATTTGCTCGCGTCAAAGTGCGCGACCTCGGGTTTACCAAGAATCCGTTGATCTGCGACATCTTTGCGCGCATTCGGGAGCTTGGTCACAGTCTCTGCGAGCCTAGTGACGGACCCGCAATTCGGCTGGCGCTCAAAGAGCAGCCCGTCGGGGATATTTTTTGGACTGCTATGGAACAAATAGCGGACTACGAAGACAATCCGTTCGTGTTCTACGTCGAGCGGTACGACGACGGCAAGCAGTGGCTTGACGCGTATTGGGTCCGTCTCGGCTGTGAGCTTGTGTTCCGTCTTTGCAAGTAGCACTTGGGCTTTGGGATCTTTGTTTTTTTTGTGCTTGGTCCCTTAGCTCGCGACCCGTTCCGATAAAATCGGAACGGGTCGCTTTTTTTTGATATAGTAAATAAGGGATTGTTGAGGCATGGAAATGCCGGGAAACTGCAAGCCAAATTGCCATTATGATATACTTTCCGTATGGCATACGATTTTAAAACATTTGAAAAGCGGATTTTGGAGATTACCGAGCGGCTCGGCAAAGAGCTCGGCAGCGTGCGCACCGGGCGCGCGGGGCCGGCGGTGCTCGACGGCGTGCAGGTCGAGAGCTATGGCGCGCGTGTGCCACTCAATCAGGTGGCCAACATATCTATCGAAGATGCGCGTACTCTGCGCATTGCGCCGTGGGATATGAACCTCGCTAAAGAGATCGAAAAAGCGATAACGCTCGCCAATCTCGGCCTCTCGGTCGGGATGGATGAGAAGGGTGTGCGCGTCTTCTTCCCCGAGCTTACCTCCGAGCGCCGCGTCTCGCTGCTTAAAATCGCAAAGGAAAAGGTAGAGGAGATGCGCACCGCGCTGCGGCTTGCGCGCGACGAGGTCTGGAGCGATATTCAAAAAAAAGAGCAGGAGGGGCTCATGCCCGAGGATGAAAAGTTCCGCTCCAAAGAGGAGATGCAAAAGCGCGTCGACACGGCCAATGCCGCATTTGATGCTGCCTTTCTTCGCAAGGAAAAGGAAATAGCAGGATAGGATACCAGTCCATGACCTTTCTCTATTTTATCCTCATCCTTGTTGCTCTTGTCCTGGTGCATGAGTTTGGGCATTTTGTTGTGGCCAAGCTTTTTGGTATACGTGTCGATGAGTTTGGCGTCTTTTTCCCGCCGCGGATTGCCGCAATTAAAAAAGGGGAGACCGAGTACTCAATAAACTGGCTGCCGTTTGGCGGATTTGTAAAAATATTCGGCGAAAATTATGACGAAGGCAAACATGACCCGCGGAGTTTTATAAGCAAACCGCGCTACATCCAGGCGGCGGTTATTGTGGCCGGTATCGTGTGCAATTTACTTTTTGCGTGGCTCATACTCGGGGTTGGCTACATGGGGGGGCTGCCGACCTCGGCGGGAGAGCAAAGTTTTGGCACAGTCACTCAGGTGCATGTACTGGTAGTAGGCGTGTTGCCAAACTCTCCGGCTGCAAAGGCAGGCCTCCTCGGTGGTGATCAAATAGAGGAGGTGCAAACAGGCACGGATGCTCTTGATTTGCGCCCTCTTACTGCTACTGATAAAGAGGCGAGTGCCGTAACTAATTTTATATCCGCGCATCAAGACGAGAGTGTTGTGATTACCGTATTACGAGACGGCGAAGAAAAAGCATTTTTAGCCAAAGCCGGAGATGGTTTTATTGCTGGGCGCAAAGCGATAGGCGTGCAGCTCGATGATGTGGGCACGCTTGCACTCCCACCGCAATTGGCATTACTCCAAGGCGGCGTACTCGGCTGGGACATTACCAAAAGCACCGCGATAGGCCTCGCAGGTTTTTTAAAACAAATCTTTACCGGTACCGCCGACTTTAGCCAAGTGGCCGGCCCAATCGGTATTACGGTGTTTGGTGCGGCCACGCTGCATCAAGGCTGGGCAGCTGCAGCGGTGCTCACGGCGCTTATCTCAATAAATCTTGCGGTCATTAATCTGCTGCCTATCCCCGGGCTCGACGGCGGCCGCCTCCTCATTATTATCTTCGAGGCAATCCTGCGCCGCCCCATCTCGCCGAAAATAATAACAAAATTCACCCTAGCCGGCTTCGCCCTCCTCATCCTCTTAATGCTGCTGGTTTCTTACCACGATATCGTGCGGCTAGTGGGGTAAATAAAAAACCGCCGCATGAATG
>DATCEW010000030.1:0-5465 GCA_036509865.1 Minisyncoccota bacterium | reverse complement strand
AAAGCGCGCTGGGTACCGATACGGGAGGCTCTATCCGCGAGCCGGCAGCGTTTTGCGGCCTCGTGGGACTCAAGCCCACGTATGGTGCAGTATCCCGCTCGGGGCTTATTGCTATGGGTTCCTCGCTCGACCAAGCTGGCCCGCTTACTAAAACAGTTGCAGATGCGGAACTAATTTTTAACGCAATCAAAGGTAAAGATCCGCTCGATAGCACCTCAATTGAAGAAAATTTTTATCAAAAAAGAACTCCAAAGAATAAAATCGGCGTTCCGCGGCATTTGTTCAAAGAGGGAGTTGATGCAGATGTGCTCGCCGCGTTTGAGGCATCGCTTGAGCTCTTAAAACAAAAAGGATACGAGGTAGTCGATATAGAGTTGCCTTCGGCGGCGCTCGCGCTCGCGGTATATTACGTCATTATGCCGGCGGAGGTATCGAGCAATATGGCGCGCTTTGATGGCGTGCGCTACGGGCTTTCGTTAAAAGGTATTACGTTGTTGGAAGATTATTCCAAAACGCGCGCGGTTGGTTTTGGCGCGGAGGTACGCCGCCGTATTATGCTCGGCACCTATGTGCTCTCGGCGGGATATTACGACGCTTATTACGGCAAAGCTACCGCGGCGCGCAAAAAGCTAAGCAAGGAGGTTGCCATGGTGCTGGAAGAGGTAGATGCTATTGCAACTCCTACCACCCCCTGTCCTGCAACAACAATAGGCGAAAAGTCCGACCCTCTTGCCATGTATTTGCTTGATATTTTTACCGTAACCGCAAACCTTACCGGCAATCCGGCACTATCTGTGCCGATGGGATTTGTTGAAAGGGAAGGCAAACAACTGCCGGTAGGCATCCAGTTTACCGCCGCCCACGGCGATGAAGCAGGGCTGTTTGCAATAGGAAAAGAAGTGGAGGATTAGTTTTGCCTCTCTTTTTAAAAAGAGATTTCCGGAATGTATCGTATAATAAGCTCATGGACAACGTCCATTTTCTCAACATCGATTTTTTAATTGTGTTGGTATACCGGATATTTACCGGCACCAACATTGATGTCTCGCAGATACCCGCGCAGACGCTCCTGCTTATCGAGTACCTCACGTGGGTGGGGATTATTTTTACCGTGCTGTTTGCCGTCGGCTTTGTGTACGCGCGCCGCCGCATGCACGAGATTGAGCATGCCGGGTGGCACAAGCGCCATGAGGAGGAGCGCAATCTAGAGCGTCATCACACTCTTGAGGTGCCCATTAACCCGCGATGGGAGCATATTATGCTGCTTGCGGGCGGCCCGCACGAGAGCGACTGGCGCCGCGCTATCATGGAGGCCGACATCATGATGAGCAACCTGCTCGAAGCGCGCGGATATCGCGGCACGACTGTAGCCGATCAATTAAAAGATGCTAACCCTCTGCAGTTTACGACGCTCGACTTAGCCTGGAAGGCGCACAAAGTGCGCAACGAGATTGCGCACCAAGGCGAGAGTATCACGCTTACCGAGCGCACCGCGCGCGCCACTATAGACCTCTACCGGCAGGTGTTTGAAGAGTTTGACTATTTGTGATAAAATAGCGCTACTAGGGGCAGAGGCTCTTATCGCGGGGTGGAGGAATGGTACCTCACGAGGCTCATAACCTCGGGATCTGGGTTCGACTCCCGGCCCCGCAACAAAATTATGCACCACCATTTTTCCATAGATGAGTCGCTCCGGTTTGGCTGGCAAAAGACAAAAGCGCACAGCCGGCTCTTGTTTCAAGTGCTGCTGACGTTTTTTGCGGTGCAGGTGTCCTCGGCTGTCGTGAGTCGAGTACTCGGACATACGCTGCTTGGCATTGCTGCAACTATTGTGCTCACGATTTGCTCCATTTTTCTTGGTGTCGGCCTGACCGTTATCGTGCTCAAGCTCGCGCGAGGCGAGCGCGCCTCTTACAGCGACCTCATGCCAAAAGGGGAGTTGGTATGGCGCTTCTTCATCGCTGGGCTTCTTTCGGGCATCTTTATGGCAATCGGTTTGGTGCTGCTTATTATCCCGGGCGTGTATCTCATGCTGCGCTACTCTATGGTGCGCTTTGCAGTGATAGACGGTGCAAGCATTACGGAGAGTCTGCGCAAAAGCGCCGAGCTGACACAGGGCGTAAAGTGGCACCTGCTCGGCTTCGTCCTTATCATCATCGCGCTCAACATTATTGGTGCACTGCTCCTCTTAGTCGGGCTCTTGGTTACCATACCAGTCACGATGCTTGCCTACGCGCACGTATATCAAAAGCTGCTCGGGCGCACTCATCACGCTGGGGCATAAATTGAAGAAAAAGCCTAAAAATGCTACCGTGAGCTCATCTTGCCTGCTTTGGGCAACATATGTCGGCGTAGCTCAGGTAGTTAGAGCATGGGACTCATAAACCCAAGGTCGAAGGTGCAAGTCCTTCCGCCGACACCCGCTATTTAAAACTGAGTATATTTCGGTTAGAATGGCTGAGCAGTTACCTATTTGCGGCTGTAGCTCAACGGTAGAGCGCTACCCTGTCACGGTAGAGGTCGTGGGATCATCACCCATCAGCCGCGCAAGGGTTGTTTGTTTAAGCCGAAGTAGCTCAGATGGTAGAGCAACTCCATGGTAAGGAGTAGGTCGCCGGTTCGATTCCGGCCTTCGGCTCCGAAAAAATAAGGAGCCATGCAGGCGACTATATTTTTTCAGGATGCCGCATGAGCGATGCGGCGCCAGAAAAATTAAAGGTTTTTGCAGTGTTTGAGTTTTTGTAATAAGCCAGCGTAGCTCAGTTGGTAGAGCACTTCATTCGTAACGAAGAGGTCGTCGGTTCAATCCCGACCGCTGGCTCAAGTTGGTTAGATAAAATTGAAAAGAAAAAAGCCGCGGGTCCCGATTGGGAACTCCGCGGCTTGGCCGGCTAGGTGGCAATCTGCTCAAGTTCGGTCAGTTTTGCTTTTACTTTTCGCAGCATTTTAAGCTGCTTCCAGAGAAAGTCGCGCATGGTCTCAAGCACCGGAAACTCAAAGATGCGCGTCTCGATTGTTTCCTCGTCGTCTTCCTTCCGGATTTGTCCGTCGAGATAGAGGATATCGCGCTCATCAGCAATGCGAATTAAAAACTGATGTTGATCGTGTGTGCCGTGTTTGGTCTTGATAAGACGGCAATCGAGGTAGTCGACCATAACTTTCTCGTTGCCCAAAGACCACATACCGCCGGCGTTCTTGAAGTGAGGGATCTGGAAACCGGTTTCATCCTCGATCTCTCGCACGAGTGCCTGGTATATCGTCTCACCAGGTTCGACTGTCCCGCCCGGAAACTTCCACTGCGAGTAATCGCGATCTGGTTGCCTTATTACTAACGTCTTGCCGTTGGCGACGAGCACTGCGAGGACTGCAGCATCGCCCGTAAGTGGGTAATTGAATTCAGTGGTCACCGCGCACCTCCATGTGCAAAGGTCAGTTTCAGAAAACCGATTGGTTCTTCTGTTTAGTATTATGCTCATTTTGCTATAAAAGTCAAGCAACGGTATACTCTAATATATATGGAAAAGGGTGCAGATACTAAAGATAGAGACGAGCGTATAAAAGAAATCGAGGTGGCTATGCAGCAGGCCGACTTTTGGAGTACTCCGAGCGAGGCGCAAGCGCTTATCAAAGAGCTGCAGGATTTAAAAACTGCGGCCGATGGCGGCACCAGCTACGACCGCGGCAATGCCATCATAACCTTGGTTGCGGGCGCCGGCGGAGATGATGCCGAGGATTTTGCGCTCATGCTCTTTGAGATGTATCGCAAATACATAGAGAAGAGGGGATGGGGCATGCGCGTGTTGCATAAAAATGAGAACGACCACGGCGGCTACCGCAATCTTTCGATTGAAGTTGAGGGTACACAAGCGTACGGCACGCTTAAAAATGAGTACGGCGTGCATCGCTTGGTGCGCATCTCGCCGTTTAACGCCAATCAAAAGCGCCAAACCTCTTTTGTGCTGGTGGAGGTGCTGCCGGTGTTGGCAAAAGTGAGCGATATTGAGATACACCCCGACGACCTGGAGATAACCGTGGCGCGCTCGAGCGGCCCCGGTGGGCAAAACGTCAACAAGCGCGAGACTGCCGTGCGTATAGTGCACACGCCCACCGGCATCAGTGCGCACGTTGACGGCGAGCGTACGCAAGGCGCCAATAAAGAAAAGGCGCTCGCGATTGTCAAAGCAAAACTCCTGCATCTTCTGGCAGAGGAGCGCAAGCAAAAGGTAGACGAGCTCTCCACTGCCTCGGCCAAAATAGAGTGGGGCAGCCAAATCCGCTCCTATGTGCTGCATCCGTACCAACTGGTTAAAGACCATCGCACCGGCGTCGAGGTCCGCGACGCAGCCGGAGTCCTCGAAGGCAACATCGAGTCGTTTTTAGAAGCTGATAAGGAACTTTATTAGGCAGTGTGAAAATTTTAAATTATATAGTATTCTAGTTTTAGATAAGTATTTATTTGCTCTGGAGGTCAAAATGGGTAAATATGGTGATCGTCATGGAGAGGGTCCAATTTTTAACGATCCTAATTGGGAAAAACTTCCTGCGCCCGTTGTACCACCTCCGTGGGTAATTAAGAAATTGGAGGAAACAAGGTTGCCTGTAGAATGGGGCAATACAGGAATGTTTTATTGTACTGAATACGATGGAAAAAAATTTGTCACAAAGCTTTTACCTGGTTCACCACAGCCAGTAGAAGGCTGGCTGTGGTAAGAAGTTTATGTCGCACGTTCCTACGTGCGGCCTTTTTCTTTTGTATGAGTATCACAACCGATTTTGCGCATTATAAAAAAGGAGTACAATGGGTAGGTTGCCCTTGGGGCTTGCTTTGCAATGATATATTTTGACCGAGTCTCTAAAATATACGCCGACAACTCGACCGCTCTTGAGGATGTGAGCTTTTCGGTGGAGCCGGGTGAGTTTATCTCGTTTGTCGGACACTCGGGTGCCGGCAAAACCACGCTTATTAAAATGCTTCTCGCCGAGGAGCGGCCAACCTCCGGCTCGGTCTTTTTTGAGTCTATCAACGTGCACGATGTCCCGATGAGCCGCATCAACAATCTGCGGCGCAAAATCGGCACGGTGTTTCAAGACTTTAAATTGCTCCCCGCCAAAACCGCGTACGAAAATATAGCCTTTGCTATGGAGGCGGCCGGCCGCAACGAGGAGGAGATACACTCCGACGTGCCGCACGTGCTCGGCCTCGTTGACTTAGGCGACAAGATGAACAACTTTCCCGGCGAGCTCTCGGGCGGCGAGCAGCAGCGTGTGGCCATAGCCCGCGCTATCGTCAATCAGCCCGACGTTATCATTGCCGACGAGCCCACGGGCAATCTCGATCCAGTCAACACTTTTGAGATAGTGCAGATTTTAAAAAAGATAAACGACCTCGGCACCACTATTATCCTTACCACGCACAACAAGGGAGTGATAGACAGCCTTAAAAAGCGCGTCATTACTCTCGACAG
>DATCEW010000029.1:0-5692 GCA_036509865.1 Minisyncoccota bacterium | reverse complement strand
AGCGCCTTTGCGGGTTCCGTATCATATATACAGCAAGAGAGCGGCGCCTCTTTTGAAACGCTCTTTGTACAGCTTCCTGTCGACGTGTTTTCATTGCACTATGTAGAGGTGCAGATCAATCATGAATAAAGACTCATCGCGATGGATAGCCGCTCTCTCTTTTGCTCTTGCGGCGACCGGATTTTTACTCCCCTCATGGCCGCTTAGCCTCGTGGGCATTGTATTGGCTGCGTTGTCCGGGCGATGGCTGTTTGCTATTATGCTGGGTCTCTTGCTTGATATTGCCTATGGCGCGCCGGTGGGGAGATGGCATTTTTTGTACTTTCCCTTTACGCTCGCGGCGCTTGTAAGCGCGGGAGCTCACTATTATTTGATAAAGTATCTGCGCCAAACCTCAAAAGACACGCTCTAAGGGAGTTTTTGCTATACTGGGCGCATGTTTGGCAGCAGATTCCGGAGGCGTAAAAAAATTAAGGCCGAGATCTATCCCGACGAAATCCTTATAGATTCTCAAAATATAGGCAAGTTCGACCAAGATCAGTTTGAGGGGCGCATAGAGCGGCCGCTCGGGCGACGCTCTATTTTGTTTGTCGGGGTGGCCGTTGCGGTTGCCATACTCGGGTTTGCGGTGCGCGCTGGCAACCTTGAGATAGTCCATGGCGCGACCTATGCAAAGCAAGCGGAGGATAATCAGCTTACGCAACAAGTTATTGTCGCCGACCGCGGCATCATCGTAGACAGAAACGGCGTACCGCTTGCCTACAATGAGCGCGCCTCTGTTACGGATGAGTTTGCAAAGCGCGTATACTCCGCATTTCGCGGCCTCTCTCATGATGTCGGGTATGTAAAGGCTCCAGCTAAAGACTCGGGGGGCACCTATTACCGCGACGTGTTTGAGGGTATGGACGGAGTCGAGGAGGCGTATAATGCTGAGCTCGCCGGAGTCAATGGCAGCAAACTCAGCGAGACCGACGCACACGGCACCGTTGTCTCTGAAAGCACGCAAAACCCGGCCGTACCCGGGCAAAAAATCACACTCTCGCTCGATGCGGTGGCAACGCAGGGCCTGTATGACACCATGGCTAAAGTTGCACAGCAATCGGGTTTTGTCGGAGGTGCGGCGGTAATTATGGACGTACACACCGGCGAGCTTTTGGCGCTTACGAGTTATCCGGAGTACTCCTCCCAAGCGCTTACCGACGGCGACAGTGCGGTTATCGACGCTCTTAACAGTGACACAAACCAGCCGTTTCTTAATCGGGCAGTTGACGGGCTCTACGCGCCCGGCTCTATTGTAAAACCGGTCATAGCGATGGGCGCGCTCACCGAAGACGTCATTGATGAGAACAAACAAATTTTAAGTACGGGCTCTATAAGCGTGCCTAATCCGTACGATCCATTGCATCCGAGCGTTTTTAAAGACTGGCGCGCAAACGGCTGGGTTGATGTGCGCCACGCGATTGCCTTTTCATCCGATGTTTATTTTTATGAAGTGGGCGGCGGATATCCGGGCCAGCCGGGCCTTGGCATTGATAATATCGATAAATATTTAACGCTCTTTGGCTTTGGCTCACCGGCGGGGCTCGCCGGATTTACGCAGCCTACCGGCACTATCTCAAGTATCGCGTGGAAGGCGGCTAACTTTCCCGGCGACCCATGGAGGCTTGGCGACACTTACCACACCGCCATCGGGCAGTACGGCACGCAGATAACGTCGCTCCAAGCGGTGCGTGAGGCGGCAGCTTTGGCAAACGGCGGCACGCTCCTTACACCCACGCTGATAGCCAGCTCAACGCCGCAATCGACGCAGCTTAATTTGCCCGCACATAACTTTGAGGTTGTGCGCGAGGGTATGCGCCTCGGCGTTACCGACGGCATTTCGCAGGCGGTTAAATTTGACTTTGTGCATGTCGCGGCAAAAACAGGCACTGCGCAGGTCGGCACGCATAACCAATATCAAAACTCATGGATGATAGGCTTTTGGCCTTACGAGCATCCGCGTTACGCGTTTGCTATGGTGATGGAAAAAGGCCCCGCAGGCACGGAGATAGAATCTCCCTCGGCGATGGGCATCTTTTTCCAATGGATGGAGGCCAACGATCCACAGTATTTACAATAACTTTTTGCAGTAAAGATTGACTTTTACTCAAAATCGCATACACTGCTTGCACAATGTCTAAAGAAGAATTAATCTCGCAGGAAAAATTTGAAGAATTAACAAAAGAGCTCGAGGATCTGCGCACTACCCGCAGGCGCGAGGTGGCGGAGCAGCTCGAGTACGCCCGCTCGCTCGGCGACCTTTCGGAAAACGCCGAGTATCAGGAGGCGCGCGAGATGCAGGCCGCGGTAGAGGAGCGCGTGCAAAAACTCGAGTCAATTCTTAAGAGCGCTAAAATCGTGCGCGCCGGCAAGAGCGACGTGGTGGGCATGGGCACAAGCGTGCAGGTTTCAAAAGTTGGCGCTACCGACAAGCACAGCTACACTATCGTGGGCGCCGAGGAGGCAAATATACTCGAAGGGAAGGTCTCGTATCACTCGCCGCTTGGCAGTGCGCTATTAGGTAAAAAAAAGGGCGACGAATTTTCCTTCCACACGCCGCAAGGCACCCTCAAATACAAAATCCTAAAGGTTGAATAAAAAAGAAGACCGCCCGGAGAAACTCCGAGCGGTTTTTTTACTTATATCCATTCGGCAATTGGAACCTTGGCTTTAACCCGATAACGAATCAGGGGGATTGAAGCACCCAAGGCTCCGAAGAACATGTAGACGGGGAGAACATAATTTGAAACGCTTGAATCCGTGGCTGCAAATGCCCCAAGTCCGTAAGCAATCCCAAATAATATCCATGGACCCGGTCTGTCTGATTCCGGATGGACTCGCACGAATATATACGTAGGGACGTATGCGCATAAGTCTGCAAGTATCGCGAGATACAGTGCAAACTGTGAAAGTCCCTTGTTTCCTCGTAAGGCGAACCAGAGTACCAGAGATAGAATGCAACCAACGGCACTCAATTTTTCCCAACGAGTCATGGGTTCGAGCTTGCTGCGTCGCCATATTGCGATAACGGTCACGAGTATGGGGTTTGTGACTCCGAAAATGGCTGGCCAAACGTTGTCCTTTGCCCCAGATTCACGATAGGTAAGTAAGATGGCAACAGCGATGACCGACCACAAACCCCAACTGGTAAGGTTGGGCATAATTTTTCCTTGATAAGTTCTAATTGCATAAGGAATGACGCTGACAACCACCAGGCTGCCTGAAATCATCCCGATTTCTTGAGTGCCCAAGTGATACCTCCTATTTTTTGAATGATCTTTGGATATAAAATACTTTAAAAGTATATTTTGTCAAGTCTCGGGGAAATGCGGAAAAAGGGTTATGCTGTAGGCATGTTTTGGGCAGACAAGCTAGCTAAAGAGATTACGGAGCGGTTTGCGGGGCTTAATAAGTCCGACACTCCCATTGTTATTCGTGATGAAAAAACCCCCTCTGGTCGAATCCATATAGGCTCGATGCGGGGCGTTGCCATACACGGAGTTATATCAGAGGCTTTAACAGAGCAGGGAGTGGCTAACACCTTTCTTTATGAGTTCAACGACATGGATGCTATGGACGGCTTCCCCCAGTATTTGCCAGAGGAATTTCGGCAGTACATGGGTATGCCACTGCGCACCATCCCGTCGCCTGATGGCAAAGCAAAAAACTTTGCCGAGTATTTTGCCGAGGAATTTAAAGAGGTAATACGCGCGGCCGGTTTTACGCCCGAGTTTTACAATGTGAGCGAGCTTTATTTTACCGGCAAGATGGATGAGGTTGTCCGCATTGCGCTCGAGCATGCCGCTGATATCCGCCGGGTATACAAAGAGGTATCCGGCTCTCAAAAGCCCGATGATTGGTACCCACTTTCTGTGATATGCGAAAATTGTGGGAAGGTAGGCACCACTAAAGTATATGCGTTCGATGGCGAAAAGGTCTCTTACCGTTGCGAGCCACACATGGTTACATGGGCGGAAGGCTGCGGCCATGAGGGCACCATCTCGCCGTTTGGCGGCAATGCAAAGTTTCCTTTTAAAGTTGAGTGGCCCGCTAAATGGAGAGTAATGGGCGTTATGGTAGAGGGAGCAGGCAAAGACCACTCAACAAAGGGTGGCGCGCGCGATGTTGCAGCCCACATAGCTAAAGAGGTATTTAATTACGAACCGCCTTTTGATACGCCGTACGAGTTCTTTTTGGTGGGCGGCAAAAAGATGTCGTCGAGCAAGGGGCGCGGCTCGAGTGCCAAAGAGATCTCAGAGCTTGTGCCCGCTAAGATTCTTCGGCTTACGCTTTTAGGCAAAGACATCAATCAAGCGATCAACTTTGACCCTGAGGGTGACACTATCCCCGTGTTGTATGACCTTTACGATAAGTTGGCTGAGGGCTATACGGTGGATACGATGGATGACTATGCGCGGCTTTTTGAGCTCATACATCCGGGACGCCAACTTCCTGCTGCCGAGTTTTATCCGCGATTTTCTCAAGTTGCCTTTTTGGTACAAATGCCGCATTTAGATTTGGAGAGGGAGATTGCTGTGCTCAAAGGCAGTGAACTCACTCATGCCGACAAAAAAGAACTGGAAGAGCGCGTTGTGTATGCCAAAAAGTGGCTCGCCGAGTATGCGCCCGAGAAGTTTGTGTTTACGTTGCAAGATGATCTCCCTGAAGCCGCCAAAAATCTCTCTGCCATGCAAAAAAAGGCTCTCGCTGAGCTGCAGCGCCACATTGCAGCTGCAAAAGATATGCCGACAGGCGAGGATATCCAGCACACATTGCATGAGATAAAAGAGGCACTCGCTATTGCACCCCAAGAGCTCTTTGGAGCGCTTTATCTCTCGTTTCTTGGTAAATCCTATGGGCCAAAAATAGGTTGGTTTCTCTCAGTGCTTGATAAGGAGTTTGTGTTGAGGCGCTTGCAAGAAGCCTCTGCATAAATTCTGTATATAAAAGTTAAAGGCCGGCATCTTGTAGTAAGACGTCGGCCTAGTCGTGTCAGGATTGTGCAATCCCTATGGTTGCCGCGAGGGCGACCAAGAAAAAGATAACCCAACACAAAAATTTTTGATTTCCCGAAAGGGAATCAACGGTGGCATTCCAGTCGTCTTTGACGACCTGCCGCCATGTTGGTTTTTTGGGAAGAGGGTGCTTTGCTTCTTCTTCCCATATTATTTTATCAATTTTATGATCTCGATCTTGGACGTTCATATCATCTCCTGTAAAGACACGAACGCCTCCGTTATTTTTCTTTTGTACTTTTCTGTATTCAATAGTAGCCTAAAAGGCTATTTTTGTCAAGTTTTTGCCTAGTATAGGCTCTTATATATGGCTATTTTGAAGGTGGCAGTAATCCCCAGTTTTGTGGGGTAAAGTGCTATGCAGTGGGTAAAAAGTGGGATAGAGTGGGTAAGTATGCTCATTGGAGAATATCTACATACGCTCGATAGCAAAAAGCGGCTTTCGCTACCGGCAAAATTCCGCAAAGAGGTGGGCCGTAAAGTAGTCATCACGCGCGGCCTCGACTCGTGCCTTTTTATGTTTCCGCTCGCGGCGTGGAAGGAGATCGCAAAAAAACTGCAAAGCCTCCCTATTGGCGGAGCAGATACGCGCGGCATGAGCCGCTTTCTCTTGGCCGGCGCCGTCGAGAGCGATGTCG
>DATCEW010000028.1:0-8189 GCA_036509865.1 Minisyncoccota bacterium | reverse complement strand
GGCGCTCGCCAAAATGTCGGCCTGGTTGAGCACGCTAAAGTCGGCCAGCGTCGGGTTGGTGATATTGTGCCGCGCCAAGAGGAGGGTCGTAATGTCATTTTGTATCTGGGTCATCACGCTCGCGCCGTTTGCTTGCACGTCGATGGTCGAGAGATAGTTGTTGCCGGTAAGAAACCGCTGCGCGGTTTGGACTGGGATAAAAACTTCGTTATCTTGCGAGCCAAAGCTTGTGCCGCCTTTGGCGATGTTGATGCCGATGACGGTAAAGTCGACGTTGTTGATACGGATGGTCTGGCCGATGATGCCGCTTGGCAAGCCGTCCGGCTGCGTCGTATCGGTGCCAAAGAGGTCGGCGGCTACCGTGGGGCCCAGCACGGCAACTTTATTGAGCGAGAGGCTCTGCTGGTCGGTCACGAACGTGCCCTGGTCTATTGCCACGTTGCGTATCTGCGGATAATCCTCGCTCACGCCGTCGACGGTAACGCGCGCGTTGTTTCCTTGTGCGACAACCTGGTAGTTGCCCGTAACTTCGTCGGCGACCGATTGCACGTTTGCAACTTGCGAGGCTATGGCATCGGAGTCGGCTTGCGTGAGTGTCTGCGCCGTGCCGCGTCCGGCGGAGACGCCTGCGCCAAACTGGCGCGTGGCGCCCGGCGTTATTTCAAGCAGGTTGGAGCCGAGCGCATTTACGCTTGAGGATATAGACGCCGATGCGCCTTGGCCGACCGAGACGAGGGCAATGACCGAAGAGATGCCGATGACGATGCCCAAGATGGTCAAGCTTGAGCGGGCTTTGTTGGCCGAGAGCGCGGCATAGGTCTCTTCAAATATATCGTTAAATTTCATGAGGTTTGTGCTTCTGTATGGATATGAGCGACGCGTTGTTGGTGTTTTTTGTCCGAGATAATGACGCCGTCGCGCAGCATGATGATGCGCTGCGCATGCTCGGCGATATCGGGCTCGTGGGTAATAAGCACGATAGTGCGGCCGTGCTCTTTGTTTAATTTTTGAAACGTGCCGAGCACTATCTCGCCGGTTTTGGTGTCCAAGTTGCCGGTCGGCTCGTCGGCCAAGATGAGCGACGGGTCGTTGACGAGCGCGCGCGCAATGGCAACGCGCTGTATTTGGCCGCCGGAGAGCTCGTTGCTTTTGTGCATAAAGTGCGTCTCCACCATGCCGGCGGCGAGAAGAGCCTCTTTAGCGCGCCTCTCGCGCTCCTCCTTGTTTACGCCCGCATAGATAAGCGGCAGCATCACGTTGCGCAGCACGGTGGTGCGGGGGAGCAGGTTAAACGACTGGAAGACAAAGCCTATTTTGTCCTTGCGGATTTCGGCGAGCTGCTCGTCGGACAACTTAGACACGTCTTTGCCGTCTAAGTGATACGTGCCGGAGGTTGGCGTGTCGAGGCATCCTAAAATGTGCATCATCGTTGACTTGCCCGAGCCGCTGGGGCCCATGATGGCGACAAACTCGCCGTCTTCAATCGTAAAGGACACTCCCTTAAGGGCTTGAAACGCCATGTCGCTGGTGCCGTACGTTTTAGTTATATTTTTTACTTCTATCATTTTTTACAATCGTACTGCAGCACCTCCGCCACCGCCTCCTCCAAAGCCTCCGCCGCCGCCGGTGCGGGTTGTTGCGGTAGTGGCCGCGGTCGGGGCGGCTGTGCTGCCGGTTATGGTGCGCACCACAATCTGCTCTCCCGCCGTGAGCCCCGAGAGTATCTGCGTATTGGTATTGTCGGAGATGCCGATCGTAACCGGCACATTTTGCGGCGCGGTCGCCGAGACGACTCCCTGGCTGGCGGCGCTTGCTGCCGTGCTCGTTGCGATTGGCGGATTAAATACCATCACATAACTGCTGCCGTTGGTGGTTTTTATGGCGCTTGAGGGTACGGTCAGGGTATTTATTGCCACGGCGTTTTGTATGTTGGCATTAATCGACATGCCGGTTTTAATGCGCGCGTCTTGCGTATCAAGACTAATCTCCAGATTGTAGGTAACGACGCCTTGGGATACCGTACCCACCGGGTTTATCTGCGCCACGGTGCCGGTAAGCGTTAAGCTGGGTATCGCGTCAAAGGTGAGGGTTGCTTTGTCGCCCAGCTGTATCTTTGCGGCGTCCACTTCGTTGATGGAGAGCTGCGCATATTGCTTGGCTGTTACCAGCGTGGCGAGCGTCGTGCCGCTACCGGCTTGATCGTAAGGGTTGGCCGGTACCGAGGCTATCGTACCGGCAAACGGCGCGGTCACATAATACTTGCCAAGCGTGGTCTCCGCCTGCGCGAGTGCATCCTGTGCTTTAGTAACGTTAAGCTGGCTGCTTTGTATGCTCAACGGGTCTGCGCCGGTTTGCGTCTGCGCGAGCGTTTGCTGTGCTATTGTAATGGCTGTTTGGTCGCTTTGCAGGCTGTTAGTGTCGGCAAGCAGCGTATTAATATGAGTCTGAGCTTTGTTTAAGTATGAGGTAAGGTTGTTTATCTGCGTAGTGGCGATAGGTTTGGGCGTTGCGCCGTTCTCGCCGAGCTGGTCGCTGTAAAATTGTATAAGATTGTTGGCGCTTTTAACCGCCGTTGCGATAGCACCGGTGGTTTGGTACGTCTCCTGCAGTATTTTAGTGACTGTTGCTTGGTTGGGAGTAGAGGAAAGCGCCTCGTAATCGGAAAATGTTCGGTCATATGAGGTGCGCGCGGCGATGTAATCGTTATAAGCCGTGTCGCGATATACGCTTGCAGCGCTGTTGTACTTGGTTGCTTGGCTTACGTAGTAGTCGATGTTCCACTGGCTGCCGCCTGATGCCTCGATGCCCAAGTCGACATCCTGCAAACCCGATATGATAGCCGGCAAGTCGACAAACGTGTTTATCACGTCGCCGTAGCTGCTTTGGTAAAGCGTCGTCAGCGACTGCTGCGCCTGCGCTATGTTGTTTTGTTGCTGGGTGAGGGTGAGCGTCGTTGCGGGTTCCTGCAATTGTGCGAGAGAAATCTGCGCGCTCTGCAGACTTTCCTTAGCGCTGGTAACAGCCTCCAGCGCCGTGGTCGGGTCGATTTGGGCTATGAGCTGGCCGGCTCTTACTTGCTCGCCGGGCGTTACGTTGACCGATATAATTTGCCCCGAGACCTGCGGCGTAATTGTAAGCGTGTCATTGGCCGTTATTTGCCCGCTTTCCGATACGCTTGATACTATAGTGTTGGTTGAGACGCTGCCAAGCACATATCTCGTTTGTCCGCTGGTAGAGGTGAGAGCACTATAGGCATACCATCCGCCGCCGAGCACGACCACCAGGATAATGCCGCTGATAATTTTGTGCGACAGTACAAACGTTTTTATGCTGGCAGCGTAACTAAAGAAATTTTTTTTCATAGTTATAAATTATTACTTGATGATGCTTGTAGGGGCGCCGGAGCCGGGAGTATGTGGATGATGCGCGCATCAAGATAACCTTGGTCATCGGTGTCGTCCGGGTCGCCTATCACGATGACTGTTTCGCCGCTGATAATCGAGCTTATGCCGCTTGCGCCTTTGCCGGTAACGATGGTGCTCGTGCTGGCGTATATTTTTTGCACCGCACCATCGCGCGTCTGGAGCAAAAAAGTCGGCAACGCTACGGACTCGATGGTGCCTACCGCGCCGTGGCCGCTCTCAACATAGGCCTCGCTTGGGATAAAGCCGCCGAAGGTGCCGGAACCTTGGAGCACCATGCGGCCGCGCACACTCTGGTGCGAGCCTACGACCACTCCCGCGTGAAAGATAAGCAACGCGATGATAACTGCGCCAACGCCCCACAATATATAGCGGGTGTTTTTAGTAAAAAAATAATCTTCAAGCGTTGCCATATAAAAAAAATAAATTAAGTTATAACTAAAAATTAGTAAGCGCTCGCCTCCTGCACGCTCGCAAACGCCATGCGCCCGGTTTGCACCACCCTGCGCATCGAGTATGCCAGGAGAAAAATGATGGGCAGCAAAAGGAGGAGCGCCAACGAGGGGAGCGACTCAACCAAAGAGAGGCTAAATTGCTGCCAGTAGGTGAGCACCAGAGAACGGTCGGAGAAGATAAGCGTAAGGTAATCGTAAAAGCCGGAGGCGTAAAACTGCCCCGCCGCATACTGCATCGCAGGCACCAAGGCGGCGCCGGAGCATATAGCCAAGGCGCTAAAAAATCCTGCGCGCACTCGGGCGCTGCGACGCTTGGCATACGCGATGCGCTCAAGCACAGCTTGGTAGAGCCCCGCTTTAGGCTCGAGCGTGTGCAGACATTGGTATAAACTTGCCTCCTTTTTCATACTCTATATATACGCTTATGAGCTAATAATTGGTGCATGATTCAGCAGAATCATGTCGCGTCTATGTCGATTGAGGCGCGACCAATTTCCTCAACGACTGGAGCGCCCGCCGGTGCCGGCTTTTGACCGTGTTGGTTGGCTCGCCGAGCATCTCGCCGATGTCCTCAAAGGTAAGGTCGTTGGTGTAGTACAAAAGCAAAACCTCGCGCGCTTTTGGCGGCAGCTGCTCCAGCGTCTTGCGAACCTCTTTGGCACCCTCGAGCTTTATGAGCAATGCATCCGGGAGCTCCTCGGTGTCGGGGACGGTCTCCGTCAATACATTGGCGCCGTCCTCCGTATCAAATTGTGAAAAGGGAACATGCTTTTTTTTGCGTAAAAAATCTATTGCCGAGTTGCGCGCAATGCGCAGCAGCCATGTTTTAAATTTGCTTGTCTGGCGGTCGTACTTTTTAAGGCTCTTCCACGCTTTAAGAAATGTCTCTTGCGTGATGTCATCCGCTTCCTCGGCGTTGCCTATAAAACGCGCGATAAAAGAGTAGACGCCGGAGAGGTGCCTCCGGGTAAGCTCTGCAAAGGCAGGCTCGTCGCCCCCCAGGTAGGCGCTTATGAGATCTTCGTCGCTGGTGTCCATAGCAGCTGTTTATTGTATACTCTATACCTATATGGACAAGAAAGTATTTGCGGTAATAGCTCTCCTTATTATTGCGGGAGGCGTGTATATGGTGTGGGGCAGGGGCGGCACAGGCGGATATGGCCCCACAACAACGGTGCCCATAAGCGGCGCAACGTCTTTGCAAACGCTTGTCGCGGCGGGTGCACCGGTGGTGTGCACATTTTCTACGACCACGGCCAGCGGGAGTGAGAGCGGCACTATCTACATCGCAAACGGAATGGCCGCGGGCAACTTTGTCGCCAACGACAGCACGGCGAGCCCGATAAATGCGTACATGATAATGAAGGGCGGCGTTAGCTATGCGTGGACCTCCGCGAGCAGTCAAGGGTTTGAGAGTGCCGTGAGTACTACAACGGGAGCTGGCTCAGGCCAAAATCAGAGCGTCGGGTACTCCACGCAGATGGGTTACTCCTGCCAAGCATGGACGCCCGACTCAAACAAATTTACGGTGCCAACCACTATTTCATTTACACAGGCCACTTAAGAAAGTGCGCGGCCTGTAAATTTGTGTACCGCAACATAGGCAGAAGCGTATACTTTGGGGCATGGAACCTTTGGCTAACAAAATCCGGCCTACGACGCTTGATGCTTTTGTCGGGCAGGAGCACCTTGTGGGAGAGGGGAAACCTTTGAGGGTTGCGATAGAAAAGCGCGAGCTCTTCTCCTTTATATTGTGGGGGGCGCCCGGGAGCGGTAAAACGACGCTCGCGCGCATCTACGCCAACGCGCTCGATGCCGATTTTTACGAGATTTCGGCGGTCGACTCGGGCAAGGATGATATTAAGCGTATTCTTGGAAGCAAAAAAATCCCCGAAAGAGGGCGCTCCGGGCCGCTAGGCAAAGTCCAAGCCTCTTTTGGCAACTCTTTTGCATCAAGACCGAAGGTTTTATTTATCGACGAGATACACCGCTTTAACAAAGCGCAGCAGGATTTTTTGCTGCCGTTTGTCGAGCGTGGCGACTTGACGCTCATTGGAGCCACTACCGAGAACCCGAGTTTTGAGGTCATCGGTGCGTTGCTCTCGCGCTGCCGCGTATTTGTGCTGAGTGAGCTGACCGAAAAGGATATGGAAAAAATTGTAGGGGCAGCCTATGCGGCAGTGCAAAAACAGCCGGGAGAAAAAACTCGAAAGAGCGCCATAATGCCAAAAGACGCGCGCGATTGGCTGATACAGATGGCCGAGGGCGACGCGCGCCAGGCTATCGGAGTTATCGAAAGCGCACATAATCTGTATGGTGCCATAACGCTCGAGTCGCTCAAAGAGACCGTGCAATCTAAGCATCTGCGTTACGACAAAAAAGGCGAGGAGCACTACAACACCATCAGCGCGTTTATAAAATCGATGCGTGCCTCGCAGCCGGATGCCGCACTCTACTATCTTGCGCGCATGGTCGAGGCGGGCGAGGACCCGCTTTTTATTGCACGGCGCATGGTGGTGTTCGCAAGCGAGGACATCGGGCTGGCCGTGCCCACCGCGCTGGTGGTGGCCAACGCGGTGTTTCGCGCATGCGAGACTATCGGCTATCCGGAGTGCTCAATAAATTTAGCGCACGGCGTGGCCTACTTGGCCGAGTGCAAAAAATCGCGCCAATCATACGATGCATATGGCGAAGCCGTTGATGATGTAAAGCGGCTGGGCAACCTGCCTATCCCCATGCGTGTGCGTAACGCGCCGACCAAGTTGATGAAGGAGCTTGGCTACCACAAAGGCTACAAAATGTACGACAAGGAAAGTTACCTGCCCGACAAACTAAAAGACAAGAAGTATTTGAAATAAAAAAGACCCCGCCAAGTTGCGGGGCCACAGACGGCTATTTTTGCATACTTCGTGTGAGCTTAATATAATGGCGAGTATCGTTGATGCTCTTTTCGACCCAGCCAAAAAAGATTCTTATGTGTTGCCCGTGCTGGTCAAGTTCGCTTTCAAGCTCTTCTATTGTCTTTACGATTTTAATTTTATCTCCACGGCAGATTTTTTTTACCGCCGTTGAGAAGAGATCTCCCGTTTTTGGGTTTTGATCGGTTGTATAGATGACTGCTATCACGTGTTTTCCTTCCACTCTGTTTCTGTTGAGGCTCTGTTCCGCGAGGTATAATACTCATGTTCAACGGGTAAGTCAAAATTCTATTGGGGTGTTAAAATACTCTCATGCAAACCGAAACAATAGTCTTTGGCGGGGGATGCTTTTGGTGCACCGAGGCTGTTTTTACAATGCTCAAGGGGGTTTTGAGTGTTGAGCCGGGTTATGCGGGAGGCACGGTAAAAAATCCAACCTACGAGCAGGTGTCAGCAGGCAACACCGGCCATGCGGAGGTTATTAAAATCGTATACGACCCCGACCAGATTTCTTTCCCCGAGCTACTGCAAGTATTTTTTGGCAGCCATGATGCCACAATGCTCAATCGGCAGGGCAATGATGTCGGGCCGCAGTATCGCTCGGCAGTTTTTTACACCACCACGCGCCAAAAGGAGCAGTCGCAACATTATATAAAGAATCTCGACTTGGCTGCCGAGCTGCACCCCGCTCTTGCAATCGGGGCAGGGAAGATAGTTACAACGATTGAGCCGCTCGGCGACACGTACTACCCGGCCGAGGATTATCACAAAAATTATTTTGAGCACCACAAAGACGCGCCTTATTGCCAGCTCATCATCGCGCCAAAAGTGGAGAAGGTTGAAAAAAAGTTTAAAATGTTGTTAAAATAGCACTATGCCCATTCAAGCTCAATATAAGCAACCAAAAGTATTGCTGACCCCATTTTGGCTCATTGCGACAACGTTTATAGGCATTGCCGATGCCTCCTACCTCGCGTACTACCACCTGCTCGGCATTACGCCGGGATGCTTGCTCAAAGGTTGCGAGGTGGTGCTCCAAAGCCCCTACGCAAAAGTGTTTGACGTGCCGCTCTCATATCTTGGGCTGGTGTTTTATGTGTATATGTTTTTGCTCGCGGTGCTGCTTGCTATCGACCCCACCTCGCGCGGCTTGCGCATCGGCCTCTTGCTTTACAGTGTGGTGGGCGTCCTTAGCTCTCTAATATTTATTTTTTTGCAATTGTTTGTGATCCATGCAATCTGCCAATATTGCATGCTGTCGGCACTCACAACATTTACGCTATTTGGCTTGGCGGTGTGGCATTGGAGAGCATCTAAAGCTTAAAAGAAAAAACAAAAACCTCACCTAGATTTTTATTTTGTTTTATTTTTTTCCTCTCCTACCTTTGCCACGC
>DATCEW010000027.1:0-4696 GCA_036509865.1 Minisyncoccota bacterium | reverse complement strand
GGTCAGCTCGAGCACCAGCCAGCCTTGCGCCACGGTTTGCATCCAGGTGCCGCACAGCGATATGGCCTGGCCGATAAAATAGAGGCGGTAGTTGCGTACGTTGAGCGATGCAAAAGTCTCGCGGCCATAACGTCTGATTTTATTCTTCATGCGTACTCAACCCACTGTACCAGATTTTAGCCGAGCCTGTGGCGGCGCAGCTCGCGGCGGAGCAGCTTCCACTCCGGCACCGTCTCGGCAACCAGCGCCCAAAACTGCGGCGAGTGGTTAAACTCTTTTAAATGGCACAGCTCGTGCACCACAATGTAGTCGGCCAAGTGCGGAGACAGCTTGATGATACGGTAATTAAAACCCAAGTTGCCTCTGCTTGAGCAACTTCCCCACCGCGTGCGCGTATTGCGGATAAAAACTTTGCCATAGATAAAACCGTAGTGCCGGTTAAAGTAATCGAGCCGCTCGGTTACCAGCGCGCGAGCAGCCGCACCGAGCAGCTTGTGCTCGGCGCGGCTTTTGTTAGTTGCGCCCCTCCTTACCCTGCGGCGCCTCGTTACTCTAAACGTAAACAACATCAATACTAATGATGATGCCTGTCGTGGAGCTTAAAGAGACCGCGCCAATGCAGCTTGGCGATAAAAAAGAGATAGATTATCTCGAGGATACCCAGCGTGTTGACCACCAAGAGGATGACAAACCACCACGACTGCGAGCGCTGCGCCGAGTGCCACAGCGCAAGACCCTTCCAAAACAGCGACCAAAGCACGAGCGCCAAAAGGAGCGGCGCGACCGCGGGCATGATATTGATAAACCACCACTCATGGCCATATACGGCCGGGCCCCAAGAGCCAACGTTATGGTTATACATATGCCATTAGTATACACCTGGCAACGGAGCCGGGCAAAAAAACTCCGTCTTTTTAGGGGCGGGGTTTGCGTCTGTAGATGTTGATGCGTATATCCGCCTTGAGAAAGTGATTGTGTTTAGACAAAAAACTCTCAAGGATATGTAGCTCCTTTTGGGGCCTCATCGACGCTACAAACTCATCTATTGAGTCGAACAGGATCATCACCCAATCCCTGACCTCCTCAACCAGCACAAGCGCCGGATGCTTTTGCATCGCGAGATAAGCCGCTTCCTTGGCATCGCGCTCATCGCCGTCGCAGGCGCCAAACTTAATCTCCGCTTGAAAAAAGCTCCCCTCAGTGTCCGGCTCAAGAAAGACGACATGCCCGTCCTGCTTGGTAAGCCCTATCGCCCGGCTTATTGCCTCGGCCATCTCCGCCTCGGCAACATGGTGGAGCGACAGCTCGAAGATCACTACATCGAACTTTTTTTTACCAAGGTTTGCCCGCTGGATTTTTTGACGGTAAAATTTGGCGTTTGCAATACGGCGGCCGATGGCGACCCGTATCGCTTTTTTGTTGGGGTCGATGCCGACCAAGCGCTCGCAGTGCGCGGCTATCTGAGCCGCATACTCGCCTTTGCCGCATCCCACCACAAGCACTTTTTTACCCTCAAGCGATACCAAACGCCGGAGGATGTCTAAGAACGGATCTCTCACACGCTCCATAACTCCCTCCATTGCTCAAACTAATCTAAGGCGACTATACCAAAATGTCCGCGTATTACCAACACCACATACGATAATAAAATTTGCTAGCGGATGCCGGTGTCGCACGGCACGACCATAGTGGTGTACGTGTTTGACGCAACCACAGCCGGCGTTTGCGTACAGCGCGGCAAGCTGCTCTCTCCTGCACCCACCATGTAGTTGCCCGGCGGGAGCGATACCTCAAACGTGCCGCTTGCGTTGCTCTGGATTTGCATCACCACATGTGCAAGATCGCTCGCGCGAAAGATTGAGACAAGTGTTTGGAGCGGCTTATCGGCACAAGCCGGGTCGGGCGGGTTGCGCTCCACTGGGCATGTTGGCCCCGCCATAATTGTGCCGCGGATGCCGGATTTATAAGTGAGGCCTCCATCACCGGTGCCGCCCGGCGTTGTGGTGGCGATTGGTGTAGAGGTAGCCGATGTTGAAGTAGACGTTGGGCACGCGGCAAACTCGCAGTTGGGGCCGGTGCGGCCAACCGCCGTGCCGTCGGGGCAGAGCTTTGCCTCCATGGTACAAGCAACGGGGCCCGGCGTATGAGCATCTTTTATCGAGACAAAAGCAAATACCGCGCCAACAATCACAAGCACAATGCCGGCAATGATTATCTTACCCAAAAGAGTGAGGCTCGACATACCGTGAGTATACCAAGTTGATCGATATTAATCGCGCTTTTCAACAACGATGGTGCACTTAGTTACCAGCGCGGCAATAGCACCCACGGCCGCCAGCGCGGGTGCAACTATGGCACCCACCGCGCCGATGGTAAGCGGGAGCTCAACGATAACCTTACCCTCCTCGTTTTTGATAATAATCCGGCGAGCGTTCCCCGCCTTGATAATCTCTTTGATCTTGGCAATAACCTCATCCCCATTGACCTTAAATTCTTCGGTTTTCATATAGCCCCATTATAGCAAATGACATCTTTGCGAGAGGATGGCGTACTTAGTGCACACCACCAACAAGGGGTCTACAGATCCTTAAACGGCAGGCCGTTGACGAAGTCGGCTTTGCCTATGGGAGTGCCGTTTTTGCGCACGATGCCGTAGGCAGTAACGATGTGGAAGATAAAGTTGGGCACCGCATACTCGAGCGCGTAGTCGCTGCCCTCCATGTATTTGGTCGGGAAGTATGGCAGCACTATTTTGCGCTCCTCGGCACCGGCAAAATCCTGCTCGCTTACGCTTTGCACAAACGCGAGCGTTTTGTCGATGCGGATTTGGAGCTCGGCAAACGTCTCCTCGTTGTCCTCCATCTTTGGAGCTTCTTTACCGGTGAGGCGCGCGACCGCGCCCTTGGCGTTGTCGCACGCTACTTGCACCTGCTTTTTAAGCGGGAACATGTCCGGCGCGAGCCTGTCGTTTACAAACGCCTCCTCGCTTAGCCCCACCTCTTTGGCGTGCACCTCGGCTTTGGCGAGCACGTTTTTGAGGCCGCTCAGGAGCTTGATAAAAGTCGGCACGGTGACGGTGTAGGTTGTATGCATAAGGTTAGTATACCAAAAATAGGTAAAGATTTTTACCTCTTGCTATTTAAACCCGTAATGGTGATTTGCAGTATTGTTGCAAAGGAGACCCATAGGAGATACGGAATGTTGATGAGCGCAACCCACGGCGCTGTAGGATACACAACCCACAGCGCCCAGATGAGCGTACCGAGGACAAGAAAGATGTCGAGCGTTGCAAGCATAAAGTTGCGCCAGCGAAATTGGATGGTGGTGTACGCAAAATTAAAAATGAGATTGAGGATAAACGGGAGCAGGATAGCAAACGGGATTGCCTGCAGCGCGTAAAGATACCCAACGTATCCAAACGAGATGGCTATCAATATATAAAGAGTGGTCCACACCGGCGCAAAGAGCCAAGCCGGCGGCGACCACTTTGGCTTTTTGTATGCTCCGTATTGTTTGTACGTTTGCACTGTATACAGTATACCCGCTGTTTTTAGGCCGACTCTTCTTCAATTAATCCCAACTTGATGAGCCGCGAGTGGATGGAGCCTTTTTGGCGGCCAAACTCTTTTTGGAGTTCCGCCGGCGTACTGCCACCCTCAAACAGCTCTTTTAATTTGTCATCGTCATCCTCACTCCAAGCGCGGTAGGCGTTGGGATACTTCTCGCGCAATTTTGCCAAATGCTCGCCGGTGCTCTTGTGCGCACTTACCTCCCCTGCTGCTTTTGCCTTTTGGGGAGTTGCGGTGGCAAGCGTGCCGCCGCACGCGAGCAAAAAGTTATTTTGCATTTTTTGTAAATCGCTTTGCGGCAATTTATCAAAGGCTATTGATGCCTCCTCGCTCGCCTCTCTAAACTGCTCGTCTTTGGCAAGCACCTCCGGATGGACCTCAAAGGTACGGCGATTCCACCCCAGCAAATAGAGGCCATCGAGCCGGCGCACGCGGCTCAGAGCTACATAGCCTTGGCCATACTCAAACACTTGGCTTAAATCCATCACTGCTTCGTCGAGGCTCATGCCTTGGCTCTTGTGCACGGTAATGGCCCACGCAAGGCGGAGCGGCAGCTGGCTGATACTGCCGCGCACCACGCCGCCCTCCTCGACGCTCCAGTCCATCGGCTCCACGGTAATGGTGCGACCCTCGCGCGTTTTTACCATCGGGTAATTATTGTACGAGCTAAAGCCGGTGACGGTACCAAGCGTGCCGTTGACGTATCCCTCTTTGGGATTATTTTTGGTAAACATTACCGAGGCTCCCAATTTTAAAAACAAAGCTTCGGGCGAGAGGCAGCTTTTTTTGAGCGCGGCGACTATCGCCGGCGCGCCGCGCGATTGCATCACAAAACTTTTTGGCGAGCCCTCAATGTGCGAGAGCGTGTCGTCGTTTATTTTGTCAACGTCGGCGTTGTGCGAGTAGAGCTTGGGCGCGGTGGCCGGCAGCGCTTTGCGCTCTACCTTGCGCGCCTCGATGTGCTCCATGTGCTCATCGGTAAAGTTGTTGTGACGGATAGCCGACAACACGCCGAGGAAGGCGGTGTCGTCTTGACGGTGCTGCTCGGTGAGGTAGCACACGATGGGGTTTGCGCGCGCCCATGCGTTTGAGGCATAGGCAAAGCGCGGCGCCGCGCTACCCACCGC
>DATCEW010000026.1:0-5590 GCA_036509865.1 Minisyncoccota bacterium | reverse complement strand
GCTTAGTGCGGTAATACTCACGTTGGTGGTGGGGCCCTTCCAGCCGCTTATTGCACAGGCGCAAGTAATCAGCGCGCCCGGGCAACAAGGTCCAACACTCAACGGGCAAACGGCGGATGTTAATCCGAACAATGTTAGTGCTGCTCCCCAAGGACCAACATTGAGCGGTCAAACCCTTGATTTTAATCCAACCAATAGTGCAACTACTGTAACTCAGCCAGGGGCTGTAGGAGGTGCTGCGACAGACCCTAATAATACTGGGAAAAATGGGTGCAGTTGGAGTCCTAACGATTGGGACCTCTGCATTACCGACGTGGTGTATGTGTTTACCGTGGGCATCGGCAGCAGCTTTGCCTATGTCGCGGCTGAGTTTTTTAACTTGGCGGTCAACATTTCCTTAAGCGGCCCGGCATACGCGCTTACTTTTATCTCCACCGGCTGGACAACCGCGCGCGACCTGGCCAACATGGCCTTCCTCTTTATCCTCATCTACATCGCGTTTATGATTATGTTTAATGCCGAGACAAGCGGCACTATGTCGCTCTTGGCCGGCGTTATCGTCATTGCGCTTTTGGTCAACTTTAGCTTCTTTTTTACGCGGTTAGTCATTGATGCGGGCAATATTCTTTCCATCCAGTTTTACAACTCTATCACTGCGCCCAGCATACAATCGAGCGCGCAAACCTCTAACGTAGCGGCTGGCGTAAACACTGCCGCCACGTTTATAGGAGCTACTAAAACCAAAGACCTTACCGCCAGCATCATGGGGATGCTCCAACTCCAAAATCTTTTTGGCAGTAAGTCCTTCGACGTTTTTCATAGTTCCACAGGCTTTTTTACACAGATAATTGTGTTGTCCTTTTTGTACATTGCAGCGGCAATTATGTTTTATCTGCTGACGGTCATGTTTGTTACTATCGGCGTTAAATTTTTGATGCGCGTTGTGGTGCTGTGGTTCCTTATCATCGCCTCGCCGCTGGCCTTTGTGGCGCGGGCTATGCCTCCCGGCAAATTGCGCGGCTACTTTGACCAGTGGAGAGACATGCTTGTTGCGCACGCGTTTTATCCGGCGGCGTTTATGTTTATCTTCCTTATCCTCACCAACTTTACCAACCAGATGGGTAACTGCACCAACAACGGCAGCACTAGCTCGCAAAGCTGCCTCATCAACGACATTTTTGCCTCTTTGACTCCTAGCGGCAACAGTTCGACCTCTGCCATAGCGGTCATGGGCCTGGCTATAGCAAACGTCGCGATACGCATGGGTTTTGTCATCGCTATCCTCTACATGGGCATGAAGGCATCCGACAAAATCAGCGTCATGGGAGCCGGTGCAGCCAAAGGAGCCGGCAACTGGGTGGGTGGGAAGTATATAGGTGCCTTTGGCGCAGTTGGAAGGCACACTGTCGGTACGGCAGGGTATAGTCTCGGACAGACGCGATGGATGCAAGATTGGGCATCAAAAGATCCTCTAATAGGGAGGACTTTATTGAAAGGATTTAATAAAGCGGGGGCAGCCAGCTTTGATGTACGGACGCCCTTAAGTGCGGTGGGGGTAAAGGCCCCAGGTAAAGCCCAAAAGGGCGGATACAAAGCGGATGTTGATGCCCGTGTAAAATGGAGAGAAAAGCAATCCGAGCAGTACTCTAACGAGTTAACCAAAGAAGAAAAAGATACGTTTGAAAAGAAGAAAAAGGAAGCAAAGGAAAAGTTTGAGCAAGACAAAAAACAGGCTAAAGAAAAAGATGGGGATGCTCAAAAAGCGGAGAACCTGAGAGCTGAGAAAGAGGCGGAGAGCAAGTTTGAGGAGGCAAACCCGGGCAAGCGCGCAACGCTCGCTGCGGATATAGAGACCACTTCTAAAAAACAACAAGATGCTGCCAAAGCTCAATCTGAAGCAGCAGAAAATCTTAAGAAAGCCGCGCAAGACATAAAGGACTTGGAAAGTCGCGGGAAGCAGGGTACCCCCGAGATGGATGCGGCAATAACCGAAAGAAAGAACCGCGAGGCGGCAGAGGAAACAAGCAGCAAGGAAAAAGCAACTGCGGAAGCAGAGCTTACAAAACTTAAGGATGAACAAAAAGAAATCGAGGAAAAAGTCAAAAAAGATGCAAAGGAACTTACCAAAAAAATAGAAGAAACTAAGGTAGAGGAAACCAAAGTGGTAGCACCTACAACTCTGCGCGGGCAATACGCCGACTCTCTAGAACATAGAAACTTAAGCCGCCTAGGGGCATGGATCCCGGCAGCAGATAAAAAAGCGGCGGACAAAATACGCAAGGGTAAAACCACTAAAGAAAAAATGGCGGAGGTTGTAAAAGAACTTGAAAAAGAAGAAAAGGGTGAACACGAGGAAGAGCACAAGGAGGAAGAAAAGGGGCATGCAGCTGCAGCCCACCCTACTCCCGCTGCTGCCGCTCCTAGACCATCCGCCGCAACGCCTACAGGGGGCAGCCACGATTCCCATAGTAGCCATAAATAAAAAAATATATGGATGATGAAACAAAAAACTTAATAAAAGAACAGTACGCAAAATTGCCTCGGGCATTACAACAAGCCATCCGGTCATCAAACCTGCATGACCGGATAGAAGTAATAGGGTCAAAAAACCAACTACATATCGACCAAATAGGGGAGCTCGAGGAAGAGGTAACGATGCTTATGATGGGTTTTATTGATCCTATTGAGTTTGTAGGGGTACTGCAAGAACATGTGCATGTAGACCCCTCTACGGCACAAAAAATTGCAACCGATGTAAACCAGGAGATATTACTCCCTATACGGGATAGATTGGAAAGCAGCACAGAAGAAGCTGAGATGCCTGAAGAACAAAAAGGATCATCCGCTGCGGACATGCCTCCAATGACAGAAAAATCAGTCGTAATGCCCTCCGCCAAAGGCGTAAGTGTTGCGGCTGCAATAATAAATCCTGCTCCTACCGTAACCATGCTAGCGACAACTACTGCGCCACAGAGCGGCGTAAGTAAGGGAACACTTACATCGCCTGGCGATGCCGTACCCTTAGACATGCAAATTGAACCTCCCATGCACGAAGCGGACATCATGCTTACCGAGCCTACTATAAGCTTGCCAAAAAAAGTTGAGCCCGCTGTGCCGCAGAGCGGTGTAAGTAAGGACACACTTACATCGCCTAGCGATGCCGGACCCTTACCTGCCGCATCGACATCCCCGACTGAAGGCAAAGTCGAAACACTGTTACCTCCGATATACAAAGCCGATCCGTATCGCGAGCCTATCGACTAATTTTTAATTTGCAGAGAGTTCGCAATCTCCTCCTCTATATCTTCCCGAGGGCGGCCATATTTTAAGTAAGAGAGTTGGCGCATCGCCTCTACTTTGTCGACACTGCCGCTTGCAAAGGGGAGCGTCTCGATGTTAAACGGCAATGCCGGCTTGCCGCCCACCAGCAAACGCACAAACGCATTAAAGTTGTCGACGCGCATCAAGTCGTTGGCGGTAAACACCGGGGCAAACTGTTTTTCTAAAAACTCCGCGTCGTCCGCCCCGATGCGAAAGGCGCACAGCGAGCCCACGTTGCCAAACACCGCGTCGCGAATCTCATCGGTAAGCTGCGCGATAAACTGATGCGCCACGGTGAGCGATAATTTGTATTTGCGCGCCTCCGAGAGGATGGTAGCGATGGAAGGCGTCGCAAAGTTTTGAAACTCGTCTATATGCAAATAAAACGGAGGCAAATCTTTGCCAAAGGAGTCGGCTCGCGAGAGCGCCGCAATCTGAAACTTGCCGACGATTACCAGCCCGAGCAAGTTGGCATTAAGCTCGCCGATGCGGCCTTTGGAGAGATTGACCAAAAGTATTTTTTTGGTATCCATGATCTCGCGGAAGTTAAACGCCGACTGCTGCTGCGCAATAATCGGGCGTATAAAGTCGTTGCTGGTAAAGGCGTCAAATTTGCTGGTGACATACGGCCCGTAATTTTGCAGACCCTGCTCGCCGGTGGCTTGCTCGGCAATGCCTGTCCAAAAGCGCACCACGATAGGGTTTTTACACGCGGCAAGCTTGCGCGCCCTAAAAGCATCATCGCTAAAGATGCGCGCAATATCAAGCAGGGTGTTGCCGCTTGCCGGATCCTCCATCACCAACAGCGCCGCGTTGCGGAAGTATTGCTCAAAGGCGGGGCCACCGGTGGCCTTCATATCAAAGAGTTTGTTAAAAATGCCGAGCAGTTCGTCTACGATGAGCGTTTTTTGCTCGGGGCGCGCCGCGTCATACTCGAGCATATTGAGGCCCATCGGCCGCAGAGTGTGTGCCGGGTCAAAGTAGATGACGTCGCCCACGCGCTCGGGCGGCACGCACGCGAGTATGTCGAGTACGTCGGTGCCGTGCGGGTCGATAAAGCACACGCCGGCACCGCTTTTGATATCTTGCAGCACCATATTTTTAAGCAGCGCCGACTTGCCGGTGCCGGTTTGACCCACCAGATACATATGCCGCAAGCGGTCTTCGTTTTGGATATATATTTTTTGCTGCGCGCCGCGGAAGTTGTTGATGCCGAGCAAAGTGCCGCTCTCTACCATGTCGCCGGGCGCCGGAGCGCTGTGGCTTTTTTCTTGCATCAAGTCGGGGGCGGCGGCATGGCTCTGAGGGCTCGGCAAGTGGGCAAGTGTTGCAAGCTCTTTAGCCGAAAGGGGCAATACGGTAGCGTCGTCGAGCAAGCGGTAGGAAAATGTGTGTACAAATTTTTTGGTATTGCCTGCCGAAATAGGCTTAAACATAAGGCTGTTTCCATTGGTGTCGGCAAATTGCTGGAAGGGAGCCTCAATCCCCTCAAGGATCTCCGTGGCGCGCTCTTTGGTTGTAGCCGAGGCAACAAGGCGCAAACTTGCATGCAATATCGGGCTCTCTATTTTATGCTCGATGTTTTTTATGCGCGGATCATCGGCGCCCGGGCGCTCCTCGGGCTTTAATTTTTGCGTACTGGAAAAAAAGCTCGACATCTCCTGCATAATGCGCCCTGCGCCGGTTTTGATATTGGTTGCCTCTTTAACGGGCACGCCGGTGCGTATGGCGGCAAGCGCCGTTTTGTAGCGGTGGTTGAGCTCTAAATCGCGCGGAGATACCACCAGCTGCAGCGCCGCGCCCTCGCCGGTTTTGTCTAATTTTGAAAATGAGTTGAGCAGCACATCAAGCGGGTCGCTCGGGATAGCCTCATAGGTGCGCAGCGAGTAAATGTGCCTCTCGGCAAGCTCGGCAGCGGCAGCGGCAACTTGCGCGCCGTCGGCAAAGGCATTGTAGTCGTCGTGCCGCTCCAGCAAGCGCGCGGCGGGATAAAGGCTGAGAAGCTGCTTTTCAAAAAGCTCTTTGCGGGCGCTTGGCACGGCTATATACACGCTCGTGTGCAGCGCACCGGCGGGGTTTGCAATCTCAAATGAAAAATACTCACCGCTTTTAGCATCCATTTGCAGCATGCCGCGATAAAACTGCTCCATAAGCGCAATAAAGTCGTGGATTGTTTTGGCAGGATCGGTAGGAGCAGCCTCCTCGCCGCCTTGGGAGGGAAGCACTACCTCAAACAGCGTGAGCGAGAGGGCTTTTGTATAATTACTTT
>DATCEW010000025.1:0-4508 GCA_036509865.1 Minisyncoccota bacterium | reverse complement strand
ACTCCAACAACTCTGTCTCGCTCACCGCTTCACCAACTTCGGGCGTGGCGCCTCTCAGTGTGAGTTTCAGTTTTCCGGCAAATGCCCAAATTAATTTGCAAGATGTCGGCATTGATTTTGGCGACGCGACACCGCCATCAGGATTCAATGGACTTTGCGGCGGCCTTGCAGATGCTCGTTGTGGTATATCCCACACCTACACAGATACACTACCAGGCACCTATACCGCGAAGCTCATTTCTGGTGCAAATTGTGGAAATGAATCTAATAAATGCACAAACCTTAGTAATGCGCAGACAATAAGTACTGCAAAAGTCACCGTCACCGGCGGCTCCATAGCAGAAAGTTTTTCTGCGTCTCAAACCTCCGGTTCAGCACCGCTAGAGGTCACCTTCAAAGGCATTGTGAGCTGTAGCGACGTTAGTGGCCTTACCATCAATTATGGTGATGGGGTTTCCGGCGGCGGCTATCTTTCGAGCGTATGTACAACTGGGATCAGTGGCACGCATAATTATGCAAATGCAGGAGTATATACCGCGAGTCTTTATACGGGCACTAAAACTATCGGCAGCGTGACCATAAATGTTTCTCCAGCAGGACAGCCTTCTGCTGCCATTGATCAAAGTTCGCTCACGGCATCAACCAATTACCCCATAACGATTTCTGGGACTGCTTCTGGCGTGACTGCTTTGTATCTGGCCGTTAGTGATCTTAATGGAAACAACGCATTTGCATCCGACACCCTTACTGTCCACAACGGCATATGGTCAGGCACACTCCCAAAGTCACTTGCCAACGGCTCATATAAAGTCTCTGCCATCGGTCCTGGGTATGTTTCACTTGCAAGCGGCACGCTGACGGTAAGCAGCAATTAACGACTTTATTATCCATTCAAAATAGCCGTCCACCATCGGGCGGCTGTTTTTGTATCTCAATACCGTCACAAGACGATTCGGAAGTTGTCATTTTTTGTAACCCTTCCTTCAGACAAGGAAAATCTAAACCTCTTCCTTGTTTTTCCGGAACAACTGTCAAGAAGTAAAAACTGGAAATAATTTTATAAAATAAAGGCCCGGGCTTGCGTCCGGGCTTTTTTCTCATCTGCTATTATGCAAAATCTGTTGGACGATCTCACAAGCAACGCCCGCGCGCTTGAAAGACTCTCCCTTTTGAGCCGGATCGACGCACTCCTTGCTCTGCTTGCTCGCTTCCCCGTAAGTTTTGAGAGCGAGCTTCTTGATGTCGCTCTCGATGTCCGCGGAACTTATATGCAACTCTCCACGTCTTATCTTGATACGTATTTTCGTCTCAATCTGCCGCTGCGCGGTGTGGTGTGCCTCGCTGTTTTTATTCGTCATAAGGCCTCCTGGTACTAGTCTGCTCCTAGTTCTACACCCGCCACTTGGGGAGTCAATGAAATGCTTGTGCATATATACATAAAAAAGGCGGGACTCAATGGAGTTTCCGCCTTTGTTTCGCTCAGGTCTTGCTCAAAAGAGAAAATGACCTTCTTTTTCTTTGAGGAGCTTCATTGCTTTTTTGACCAAGATTTCATGCGCGGGTATTTTCTTCTTTCTCTTCCTATATTGGAGCATCAGAAGTGTCACTATCGCATCCCGAGCGTACAGATCGAGATTAGAGTGTCTTCTATGCCTCTGTCCCCCATACCTCTTTTTTATTCTTAGAAGTACCACTTTTTTGCCCAAGTTTGAATCCTCTCAAGTTGTTCCGTCCTTTTACTATATAACCTGTACAGCCTATTTTGTCAATTAGATTTGCACTCTGCTACTCGCTATGCTAGTATCCCTCTAGCCCTACAGGGCTCCTTTTTTCTGATAGGTGCCGCTTAGTCCTCCTTTTATAGGTTTGGGCGAGGCAAACCCTCAGAATCGTAACCCTCGGGAGTAAGCAGGGTAAACCACGCATAATGGCAAAAAAATCAACAGTCGCACGCTCAAACCGCCCTCCGAAGTTTGCTTCGAGGGTTGTTAACCGTTGCTTCCGCTGCGGGCGCAAGCGCGCCTTTATGCGCGACTTCGGCATGTGCCGCGCCTGCTTCCGCGAGGCTGCCAACGAGGGCCTTATCCCTGGTGTCCGCAAATCATCCTGGTAATAATTGCTATGCCCGTCTTAAATTAATTGTATGGTAACCGATCCTATCTCAGACATGCTCGTGCGCATCCAAAACGCCTCTATGGCGGGTAAAACGCACGTATCTATGCCGCGCTCACAGATGAAGCTTGCTATTGCCGACATCCTCAAGCGCGAGGGTTACCTGAGCGAGGTCGATAAAAAGGCAAAGGACAATAGCCTCTCTCTTGAGCTTTCTTACAAAAATGGCCGTCCGGCCTTCGGCGGCTTTAAGCGCATCAGCAAGCTCTCGCGCCGCATGTACATGGGCGTGCGCGACATCCAGCCGGTTAAGCGCGGCCACGGCCTGCTTGTGCTCTCGACTCCCGCCGGCATCCTTACCGGCAAAGAGGCGCAAATAAAGCGCGTCGGCGGCGAGGCCCTGTTTGAAATCTGGTAAAAAATTGTATGTCACGACTTGCTAAACGCCCCATCGCTATGCCGCCTCAAACTGAACTTACGTTCAAGGCTAATGAGCTGCATGTAAAAGGCCCCAAAGGGACTCTTACCAAAGCAGGACACCGCCTCATTTCAATCGAGGTGGTGCCGGAGGGCGTGCAGGTCTCTACCAAAGCGCAGAGCATCGAGGCTCAAGCGCTGCTCGGCACCTACGCCTCGCATGTGCGCAATATGCTCGAGGGTGTGACCAAGGGCTTTGTCAAAAAGCTTATTGTCGAAGGAGTCGGTTACAAGTGGGACGTGCAGGGTAAGACGCTCAATCTTGCGCTCGGATTTTCCCACCCGGTAAAAATGGATATCCCGGAGGGTCTTAGCGTTAAGGCCGAAAAGAACACGCTCATTATCGAGGGCTCCAACAAAGAGGCTGTCGGACAGTTTGCCGCAAATGTGCGCGCGCTTAAAAAGCCGGAGCCGTACAAAGGCAAGGGCATCCGCTACGATGGCGAGGTTATCCGTCGCAAGCAAGGCAAGAAGGCTGCGTAAAGAAATATGAAAAAAAGCATTACCAATCAAATAAACCGCGAGCGCCGCCACGCGCGCATCCGTGCCAAAATCATGGGCACTGCAGAGCGCCCGCGCCTGGCCGTGTATAAGTCAAACCGCTACCTGCATGCACAGATAATCGATGACACGGCAGGCAAGACGCTGGTTGCCGGCAGCACCAAAGAGGTTTCCAAGGATGCAACAAAGGGCATAAAGAAGATGGATGCGGCTAAAATGCTCGGCGCCGATCTTGCCAAGCGCGCCAAAGCGGCCGGTATTGAGGCGGTGGTATTTGACCGCGGCGGTTTCCGCTATACTGGACGCATTACCACATTGGCTAACGCGGCACGCGAGGGCGGCCTTAAATTTTAATATGGATGATATCGAACAAAAAGACGTAATAATAGAAGAGGCACCGGAAGTAATAGCCGAGGAGATTGTGGCTGCCGAACTTCCTGCAGATGCGCCAGTGGCCGCCGCAGCTCCTGGTGCGGGAGATGCACGCCGGCCTCGCAACGACCGCCGTGGCGGCAAACCGGGCGAGCGCGGCGGCCGCCGTCCCTCTACGCGCCGCCCCGAGCGTAAAAGCGAGTACGACCAGCGCATCATTACTATCCGCCGTGTAGCGCGCGTGGTTGCCGGCGGCCGCCGCTTTTCGTTCTCGGTTGCTATCATCATCGGCAACAAAAAGGGCAAAGTGGGTGTCGGCCTCGGCAAAGCGGGCGACACCACGCTCGCCATCGACAAAGCGGTGCGCAGCGCAAAGAAAAGTATGATTACCGTGCCGCTTACCAAAAACTCTTCCATCGCGCACGACGTATCGGCAAAATATTGCGCCTCGGTCGTCACCTTTACGCCGGCGCGCGGTCGCGGTCTGGTTGCCGGCTCGTCGGTGCGTCCGGTCTTGGAGCTTGCCGGCATTACCGACATCGTCGCCAAGATACACTCCGGCAGCAAAAACGGTCTTAACAATGCGCGTGCAGCAATAGAGGCTTTGAAAACGCTCAAGGCTTAATACATAGAAATTTTAATTTCTATAAATATAAAAAGATATGCAACTCCACGACCTCAAACGCAAAACAGAAAACAAAGCGCCTAAGCGCGTCGGCCGCGGTGGCGGCCGCGGCAAGACCTCCGGCCGCGGCACCAAGGGTCAAAAGGCGCGTGCCGGGCACAGCATCATGCCGGCTATCCGCGAGCAATTAAAAAAGCTGCCTAAGCTGCGCGGCCGCGGCGTCGGCGGGCTTATTACCATCCAGGCAAAACCGCTAGTCGTTAACCTCGCTTCTCTCGAAGTGGCTTTTTCGGCAGGGGAGGCGGTCAATCCTAAAACGCTTATTGAGCGCGGCCTTATCCGCACGCGCAAAAACGCTTCTAAATCGGTGGTGGTTAAGATACTCGGCGGCGGCGAGCTTACCAAAAAATTTGTCATCTCC
>DATCEW010000024.1:0-16644 GCA_036509865.1 Minisyncoccota bacterium | reverse complement strand
GGCAAAGAGGAGGTCTCTAAAAAGAAAAAAGAGGTGCCGTATGAGCAGATGCCGGTACAGCGCCTGGGCGGCGCGGTCGTCTATGCAAGGCACGGCGGCGATATATATCTCGCTTTGGTACACGACATCTTTGGCCATTGGACGCTCAGCAAAGGAAAAATTGGAGACAATCCGGCCATTGCAAACGAAACCGCTGAGGAGGGTACTATCCGCGAGATTCAAGAGGAGCTCGGCCTTGATATCACTATTAAAGACATCTTGGGAGAAAACGAGTATATTGCATCTGACCCTGAGGCGGGCAAAAAGCGCAAGCAGGTTACCTACTTTTTGGCGGAGGCCAAGTACACCGACATACATCTTGAGCAAAAGGGCGGCCTCGACGACGGCCGGTGGTTTAGGCTTAAAGAGGCGCTTGAGCTCAATTTTTACGAGGATGTATTGCCTATTGTGACCAAAGCGATACAAAAAATAAATGAAGGATTTTAAAACATTTGAGGAGCAAGTAGGTATATCGTTTAACGACGCGGCGCTTTTACGCCAGGCTTTTACGCACCGCTCCTATGTAAACGAGCATCGGGGAGAGAGCACGGGCCACAACGAGCGGCTTGAGTTTTTAGGCGATGCGGTGCTCGAGCTTATCTCAACTCATTTTTTGTACGAAAAATTCCCAACCAAAGACGAGGGCGAGCTCACGGCATATCGCGCGGCGCTGGTTAACGCCACCACGTGCGCGGAGGTTGCCGATGAAATAGGTATCAATGACTACCTTTTGCTTAGCCGCGGAGAGGCAAAGGACACCGGGCGCGCGCGCGGCGTGCTTTTGGCAAACGCACTCGAGGCGCTCATTGGCGCGATTTATTTAGACCAGGGCTATGACGCCGCGCGCGCGTTTATTACCACGCATCTGTTTCCAAAAATAGACGACATTGTTACACACCGCCTTTGGCAGGATGCCAAGTCGGCCTTGCAGGAAAAGTCGCAGGAGAGCCATGGCGTCACACCGCACTATGAGGTCATAAAAGAGACCGGCCCCGACCACGACAAGCAGTTTATCGTGGGCGTATATATAAAGGAGTCGCTGATAGCCGAGGGCGAAGGAAAGTCTAAACAAGAAGCCGAGCAAAGTGCAGCCCGAGCCGCATTGGAAAAGAAAGGATGGTAAAATAGTCTGTAATGCGGCTCAAGTCGATAGAACTTTCGGGGTTTAAGTCTTTTGCAAAAAAGACGACGCTTGAATTTGGCTCGGCTATTACCTCGGTGGTGGGGCCCAACGGCTCCGGCAAAAGCAATATTGCCGAGAGCTTCCGCTTTGTGCTCGGCGAGCAGTCGATGAAGTCGATGCGCGGCAAGCGCGGCGAAGATTTAATATGGAACGGCTCAAGTGCTTCACCGCGAGCGGGCCGCGCCTCGGTCAAGCTTATTTTTGACAATAGCGACCGGGCGCTCGCACTCGACTTTGACGAAGTAGCGATCGAGCGCGTGGTGTATCGCGATGGCGGCAACGACTACCTACTCAACGGCTCCTCGGTGCGTCTGCGCGATATCCAAGGGTTGCTCTCTCAAGCAAATATCGGCGCCTCCGGACACCATATTATTTCCCAGGGAGAGGCCGACAGGGTGTTGACTGCCTCGGTCAAAGAGCGACGCGAAATGATAGAGGATGCGCTCGGCCTCACGGCTTTTTTATACAAGCGCGAGGAGGCAGAGCGCAAGATGGAAAAAACAGCAGAAAACATGCACGAGGTAGAGAGCCTGCGCCGCGAGCTTGCGCCCCACGTAAAGTTTTTGAGCGCTCAGGTTAAAAAAATAGAAGAGGGCGCAAAACTCCGCGACGAAGTGGCTCAAAAATATCTTGAGTATTTAAAACGCGAGAGCGTCTACCTTGAGCATGCCGCACAAGCGCTTGCAGATGATAAAGACGCGCCCGAGCGCGAGCATGCGAGCCTCAACGCGGCTATTGAGCTTGTGCGCTACGAGCTTGGGGCTAAACACGGCGAGGAGCAGCCGGTGCGCGAGCTCATGCAGCTTGAGGAAGAGGGCCGGGTGTGCCGTCTCCGGCGCGAGGCGCTCGCGCGCGAGCTCGGCCGCATTGAGGGAGAGTTATCTGCAAGCGCGCGGATTTCTCAAACGCTCTCCGGCACCGTGCCTGCCTCCCAAGCCGAGGAGTTTGCCGGCCGTGTCGAAAAGGAGCTCAGCGAAGCTCTCCGACTTGATGGCCAACCTCTTAAAGCAAAACTCAATGCCTTGGTAGTGCTGGCAACCGAGTTTATGCGCCGGCTCCAAAGTTTACGTCCCGAAGCTCGTCCGGGCCAAAGTGCCGATGAACTTAACGCAAAAAAAGCCGAATTTGAGCACGAGTTAAGTGATTTGAATAAAGAAGAAGACCGCGTGCGCACTGCGGTTGAGGCGTTACGCAAAAAAATTGAAAGTAAAAAAGATGCGTCGCGCGAGGCAGAGCGGGAGCTCTTTCAGGCAATGGCGCGCCGGAGCGAGGTGGAAACCGCGCTTGCTTCTTTGCACACGCGAGGCGAGGCGCTCGCGCGGGAGAGAGAGAATTTTGTCCGCGAGCTGGGCGAGGCAGAGGCGTTGGTGGGGCCCGCCGCGCTCGCCTATGCAAGCTATGCAGTGCTTGGCGCGCAGGGAGAGAGACTCGCGGATGAGGGTCTGGCGCGGGAGGAGCGCGTCAATCAAGAGGAGCGCCGCCGCAAACTTGAGCGCAACAAGATAAAGCTCGAGGAGCTCGGCGCCGGCAACTCGCACGAAATTTTAAAAGAGTACAAAGAGACAACCGAGCGCGAGCAGTTTCTTGCCCGCGAGCTTGCCGATCTGGAAGACAGTATGGCTTCGTTGCAAAAACTTATCGAGGATCTGACCCGGACGCTCGAAGTGCGCTTTGGTGATGGTGTTGCAAAAATAAACAAAGAGTTTGATACCTTTTTTAAACTCATGTTTGGAGGAGGGGAGGCTTCACTCACGGTGGTTAAAGAAAAGAAATTGCGGCGACTCTCTCCCAAAGAGTTTGGCGCAGGGGCTGAGGATGATGAAATGGACTCCTCTCGGCAGGATGATGAGGCGTTGGATGTCGAGGAGGGGATTGATATCGGCATCACTATCCCGCACAAGCGGGTAAAAGGCATACAGATGCTCTCGGGCGGCGAGCGCGCGCTCATTTCCATTGCGCTCATTTTTGCGATGTCACAAGTCAATCCGCCGCCGTTTTTGATACTCGACGAAACAGACGCCGCGCTCGACGAGGCCAACTCGCGCCGCTATGGCGACATGATAGCCAACCTTGCCAAAAGCTCGCAGCTTATTTTAATAACCCACAATCGCGAGACCATGTCCCGCGCGGGCATACTCTACGGCGTAACCATGGGCGCAGACGGCATCTCTAAACTCCTGTCAGTTAAATTTGAAGAGGCGCTTGCAGTTGCAAAATAATCAAACAGTAGTATAGTTTTTTTGGAACAGCACAGGGAGCAGCCTATGATTGAGATGAGCATTGGGGATTATCAATTTTTGGTTCATCCCCGCCCAGACGGAAATTATACCGTCTATCGGCAACTGATCGACAAATCAAATCCTTTGGAAGAAATTAGAAGCGAGGATTTCTCGAAAGTTCTGATATATTTAGAACAACAACGACAAACCTCAAGACGACTCGAAATCCAACTGCGTGGCCGCTAAGTCGCCAGCTACAAACTTTGCGCACTCGGTCTCCGGGTGCGTTTTTTTTATGCACAAATGGTAGTTGCATGCGGAGCCCTCTGGTGGTTAAGTTATATCCAGTTAGTACCGCGTTCCGGTAACGCGCGTTCTCTTTTCTAGGAGGGGAATTAGATGGCCGAAAAAAACGTATCTTCTGTGCTCGATAGAGTCTATAAAGGGCTCGATAATTCCTTACGGCAAAAACATCCTGAAGGAACAGAAGAGATCCACAACAGGCGACCCTTTACACACGCGGGCTGGTATCGGCCATCGGTTCCGTCACGGAAGTCGGTGTGGGAGCGAGATGAGGATGGCAACATGCCTCCTGCTCGCGATGCAGACTATTAGGCGACCAGCTCGAAATCAAGCTGACGCGCTGCCAAGTCGGCAGCCACAAGCTTTATACGCACTCGGTCTCCGAGTGCGTATTTCTTTTTTGTTTTTTGCCCAACCAGCGCGTACTCTTTTGCCGAGTAGTTGTAAAAGTCGTTGCCGATGGTGCGCACGCGCACGAGCCCCTCGGCGGCGCTCTCCGCATCCTCCACATAGAGGCCCCACTCGGTAACACCGGAGATAATCGCCTCAAAGGTTTGGCCGACTTTAGGGAGCATATACTCGACTTGTTTGTAGCGGATAGACTCGCGCTCGGCGCTTACCGCCTCGGCCTCTTGCTCGCTTGCGGTGATGCACATCTTTTCCAGGTTGCTCAGCTCTTTGCGGGTGATAGGTTGTCTGCTCAAATGCGAGGCAAGTATGCGGTGGGCGAGCATGTCGGGGTAGCGGCGTATCGGGGAGGTAAAGTGCGTATAATACTCAAACGAGAGGCCGAAGTGCCCTATATTTTTAGTGGAGTAAATTGCCTTGGCCATCGAGCGCAGCGTTGCAGTGCGTATCAAATGCTCCTCCGGCTTGCCCTCGATATCTTTGAGCAGTTTTTGGATATCTTTGGCGCTCGGCTTTTTTTTGTTGTGGGCAAAGTCATACCCAACAGCGCGCACAAACGTCGTAAGCTCGGCTACGCGGTCCTCTTTAGGCTCGGCGTGGATGCGATAGAGGAAGGTGTAGTTTTTTTCAGGCACTTGCTCTGCGAGCTTGGATACATACAGCGAGACCTCGCGATTGCACAAGAGCATAAACTCCTCGATGAGCAAGTTGGTCTCGATGCGCTCTTTGCGCACCACGCTTATGGGGACGCCTTTTTCATCCAAAATAAATCGCACTTCGTTGTCGCCAAAGTCTATGGCGCCCGCATGTTCGCGAGCACTGCGCATGATACGAGCGAGAGAGCGCAAAATGTTGAGCTCTTTAAGGTACGGGCCGTTTTGATCGTCTAATACTTTTTGCGCCTCCTCATACGTAAACCGCTTGTTGGAGCGGATAATTGTTTTTGCAAACTTTCTATCCAATACGTCGCCCTTTTTGTTGATGCGAAAGACCGCCGAAAACGCGAGCCTATCCTCGGCCTCTTTAAGCGAGCACACGTTGCCCGAGAGTTGGTGTGGGAGCATGGGTATCGTCGCATCTACCAAGTAGACGCTCGTGCCGCGCTTAAGCGCCTCATCATCTATCGCGGTGCCGGGCTTGCAAAAGTATGTGGCGTCGGCAATATGCACGCCTATTTCGTACTCACCGTTTGGCAGTTCCTTAACCGAGAGTGCATCGTCAAAATCTTTTGCATCAACTGGATCGATGGTAAATGTTGTGGTCTCGCGGAAGTCGGTGCGCAGCGGCACCTCGCCTGCAATGATGCTTGCGTGATTGTCTTCGATTTCTTGCGCCTCGGCCTCGACTGCAGCAGGAAAGGTAATGGAGAAGCCGTGCTCAAGTACGATAGCGTTCATTTCGGTGCGATGATCGCCTGAGGTACCTATCACCTCAACTACTTCTCCAAGCGGGTCATCTTTGCCGGTAAACGAAATAAGTTTTATCACAACCTTCATCCCTTCGCTCAAAGTTATTGCGCCCCTCGAAGGTTCTTTGGAGCGAAGTAAGATAGGACGGTAAAAACGCTGGTCAGCGGCCAGTGCAATGAGCATACCCTTTTGCATCTTGAGCGTAGCAACAAACTCGCTCTTGGCGCGCGAAACTATGTTAATTATTTTTCCTTTAGGTCTTGGAAATAATCCGGTAAGCTCAGCCTCAACCGTGTCGCCGTCGAGTGCTCCGGCAAGTTGTTCAGTCGATATCTCAATATCTTCCTGTTCTTTTTTGCTCCCTTCGGCGATAGGAAACGACACATACCCCGTGCCTTTGCGGGTTATCTGTATGACTCCTGAAATATGTTTTTTAGCGGTCTCTATGCGGCCCGCACTTCTTCCCTGAGGCATTAGTAGAGCCAATATACTGCATTTATTGACTTATGGCTAGCTTCTGATAGAGTACTTGCAAGCCCCTTTGAGGGGTCCCTTTTTTCGAGTCTTTGAAAAAAGGAATATAAAAGAAAGAAAATGATAACTATCCGCCTTACCCGCGTTGGCAAAAAAAACGACCCGAGCTTTCGGGTTATTGTGGTTGAGAGCAAGCGCAAGCCGCAACCGGGCAATTACCTTGAGATGGTTGGCTCCTACGACCCTCGCACCGACCGCACCCAGCTTAAAGCCGAGCGCATCAAACATTGGATAGCCATGGGCGCGCAAACAAGCGACACCGTGCACAATCTCCTTGTCTCAAACAAAATTATAGACGCAAAAAAGATAAACGTGCTTCCTAAAAAGACGGTGGCTAAAAAAGAGGAGCCAGTTGAGGTTGCAGCTACTTCTGCAGATGCTGCTGCGCTCCCCCTCGAAGACTCGGCGCTCGACTCCGCAGCACCCGCAGAAGTGGCCGCATTGGTTGCCGAGGCAGCGTCGCAGAGCGACGTAAGTGTGCCCTTAGATTCTAAGACTGAGGATAACGCAGTTGCATCCGAAGCTGCTGCAGAATAAAATTGCAGTAGCAGATTACAATATAAATATACTGAAATGGCAGAAAAAGATCAGGAATTTTTAGAGTTCGTGGTTAAGGGATTGGTAGAGCATCCGGAAGACGTAAAGATCGGCCGCGTAGTTGATGAGATGGGCGTGCTTTTGACGCTCGACCTCAACGGCGATGATATGGGTAAAGTGATTGGTCGCTCGGGCAACACCGCCAAGGCTATCCGCACGCTCTTGCGTGTGGTAGGGATGAAGCACAACGCCCGCGTTAATCTCAAGATAAACGAGCCGGCTGGCGGCATGCGCTCCTCGCAAATAGGGCAGGTAGGCAGTGCCTCCGACACCGGAGGCACTGCAGCCCAAGGATGGGACGGCAGCCACGACGCTCCCGCAACGCCGGTCATGAAGTCGATAGACGAAGCCATGGGCGACCTCTCCAATTTTTAGTAAAAACTGACAGTTTCGAAAATCCGCGCTAAAGTTAAGGCGCGGATTTTTATATGGATATTCTAAAAACATCTGATAAAGAAGTACTTGAGGTAGCTTATAAGCTGTGTGTGGGCTATAAGATGAAGCGCATTATGCGCTACAGGACCAAGCGCGATGCAACAGTTCACAATGAGTCGGATGCAGAGCATGTATTTGCTCTTATTTATTTAGCACACTACTTTTTAGGGGTTGAGCCAACAGGTTTACCATTAAGCGCTGAAAAAATTTACAGCCTGCTCATGTTCCATGATTTTGGTGAAATAAAATACGGAGACGTCGTTACCTACGATAAAACCACTGATGATAAAGAGCGCGAGCTCGGAGCCGCCAAAGAAGTTTTTGACTCTTTGCCGGAAGAGATAAGTACAAAGGGTTATGCTTATTGGCAAGAGTATGAGGGCCAAGCAAGCCCCGAAGCTCGTTTTTGTTTTGCACTCGACAAAATAGAGCCACTCTTTGAGTTGCTCGATCCTGTAAACGAACGCTCGATGAAAGATTTAAAAATTACTTACGAAAAGAATTTGAGCAATAAGCTCAAACCCACCGAGGAGTTTCCAGCCATGCGTCGTTTTGTGGATGTTATATCCAAAGACATGAAAAACCGCAGCATTTTTTGGGAAGGGTAATATTGCGCGCAGAGCTTAAATAAGCTACAAAGAGCTTGATGAAATTCCATGTTGTTACCCTTTTCCCGGAGGTTATTGATGCTTATACACAGGCGTCGATTTTGGGGCGCGCTCAGCGCGAGAATATTTTGACCGTTACCGGCTACCAGCTGCGCGAGTGGGTAACCAACAAATGGGGTAAGGCCGACGAGCGGCCCTACGGCGGCGGCCCCGGCATGATACTCCAGGCCGAGCCGGTCATCCTCGCAGTGGAAAATATAAAAAAGAGCGCGGGTGTAAAAGGAAAAAAAGCAAAAATAATTATTACCGCGGCTGGTGGCAAGCCTCTTACGAATGCTTACGCTAAAAAACTCAGCAAGCTTAGTGACGTGATCATTATTTGCGGGCGCTACGAGGGCATTGATGCGCGCGCTAAAAAAGTACTCAAGGCGCAAGGTTGGTCGATAGACGAGGTGTCGGTCGGCCCCTATATTTTAACCGGAGGCGAGGTGCCGGCGCTTGCGATAATCGACGCCACTGCACGGCAAATCCCCGGCGTACTCGGCAAGCTCGAGTCGTTAGAGGAGGGCCGGGTGGCCAGCCACGAGATGTACACCCGCCCCGAGGTGCTTATATATAAAGGTAAGAAATATCGCGTACCAAAAGTGCTACTCTCGGGCCACCAAGCCAATATTGATATTTGGAAACAAAAAAAGCGCAGCAACCCGGCCGCAAAGTGATGTGGATAAAGCACATTTGACAGCCATGGGCCTGGGAGTATACTGGGTAGCGAAACCAAAAGCGGGGTATCTGAGGGCAACCTCAGATTGAATGAGTTTTGAGTGCTGGGGTTTCCAAAACTTAATAGAGGCAATAGGCCACCTAATCTCAATTCATTAAATTAAAGAATTGAGTAGGGGAGCGTTTTACGCGCCCCGACTTTTTGCGTATTAACCGACTAACGTTTTTGCGCACTGTTTGTAACCCCGTTTTTTTATTCTCCAAGTTCGATTATAAAGTGCCTAAGCATATAACCCCTATGCGTGAAAAAAAGTACTTCGCCCGTTACCGCCCCGCGCGCGTCGAGACCCCAAACCTCGTCGCCGCGCAAGTTGACTCCTACGCACTCTTGCTTGAGGAGGGTGTCAAAGAAGCGTTTAAAGAGTTTACTCCTATCAATGATTACTCGGGCAAAAAGTTTGACCTTGAGTTTGTAAAGGTAGAGCTCGGGGAGGCTAAGTACGATGAGCATTATGCCAAATCGCAAAAGATGTCGCTCGATATCCCGCTGCGCGCTATCGTAAAGCTCAAAAACAAAACAACGGGGACCGAAAAAGAGCAGGAGATATTCCTCGCGGATTTCCCGCTGATGACGAGCCATGGCACATTTATCATCAACGGCGTCGAGCGCGTCATTGTGCCGCAGCTCGCCCGCTCGTACGGCGTCTTTTTTACCTCCGACGAGGTCAAGGGCAAAGTGCATTTTGGCGCAAAGATAATCCCGCAGCGCGGCGCATGGATCGAGATTGAGGCGGATGCCAACGGCGAGCTCCAGGTGCGCATCGACCGCAAGCGCAAGTTTCCCGCAACCTCGCTTTTGCGCATTTTAGGCGCACCGTACGACAGTGACCTTACATCGCTCTTTGCCTCAAACCCGGCCGGCAAGCACTGGGTCGAAGCCGCGCTTGAAAAGGACCCCGCTAAAACCGCCGAGGATGCCTATGTCGAGATACACAAGCGTCTGCGCGACGGCGACTTGGCTACCGCCGCAAACGCGCGCGAGTATATCAACTCTATTTTTAGCGCGGAGCGCTACGACCTCTCGCGCGTCGGGCGCTTCCGCTTTAATCAGCGCTTTAACAAGTCGCTTGACGAAAAAGAGCTCGGCCGCAAAACCCTCTCGCTCGACGACCTCGTAACGGTACTCAATAAAGTATTGGAGCTCGAAAACGACCCGGACGCGATGGAGGACAACATCGACCACTTGGGCAGCCGCCGCGTGCGCTACGTAGGCGAGATGCTCCAGCAGCGTTTGCGCGTGGGCCTTACCCACATGAAGCGCAACATCCAAGACAGGATGTCGACTATTGATGCGGATGCAAGTATGCCGCAGCAATTTGTTAATCCGCGCCCGCTCCAAGCGCGCATTAAAGAGTTTTTTACCACCAACCAGCTGAGCCAGTTTATGCAGCAAACCAACGCGCTCGAGGAGCTTGAGCATTTGCGCACGCTCTCGGCGCTCGGCCCTGGCGGCCTTACCCGCGAGCGCGCCGGCTTTGAGGTGCGCGACGTGCACCCATCGCACTACGGACGCCTCTGCCCCATACACACTCCCGAGGGTCCCAACATCGGGCTTATTCTTCGTCTCGCCCAATATGCGCGCATTAATGCCTTTGGCATGATAGAGACTCCGTATGTAAAAGTAGACAAGGGAATTGTCACTAAAGAAATATTTTATCTCAACGCCGCCGAGGAGGAGAAGCAGATTATCGCGCACGGCGCTACACAGGTAGACGACAATAATAAAATCCTCGAGGAGATGGTCGAGGCGCGCCTTAACGGCAAGCCTACCCGCACGCCTCGGGGCGACATCAATTATATAGATGTATCTCCCGAGCAGCCGTTTTCGATCGCCACCACCATGATCCCGTTTCTTGAGCACGATGATGCCAACCGCTCGCTCATGGGCTCAAACATGCAAAAGCAGGCAACGCCGGTAATCCTCCCCGAGGCTCCGCTTGTGGCTACCGGCATTGAGGAGCGCGCAGCGCGCGACACTGGCCGCCTTATTTATGCCAAAGAGGCGGGCGTCGTAACGGTTGCCGACGGCAAGCGCATTACCGTTAAAAATGAAAAAGGCAAAGAGCTCGAGTATCCGCTGGTAAACTTTGTGCGCACCAACGGCTTTACCGCGCTCCACCAGCGCCCATCGGTTTCTCCCGGCACTAAAGTTAAAAAAGGCGATTTGCTTGCCGACATGTCGTCCTCCGACCAAGGTCAGCTCGCGCTCGGCCAAAACGCGCTTGTGGCGTTTATGTGCTGGAGCGGCGCCAACTACGAAGACGCCATCATTATCTCCGAGCGCATGGTCAAGGACAGCAAATTTTCCTCAATCCACATTGAGGAGTTTGTCTGCAACGTGCGCGACACCAAGCTGGGGCCCGAGGAAACGACGCACGATATACCAAACGTTTCCGAAAACAAACTCCGCAACCTCGACGAAGACGGCATTGTGCAGGTGGGCTCCGAGGTGCGCCCCGGCGACATCCTTGTCGGCAAAATTACGCCAAAAGGCGAGACGCAGCTTACTCCTGAAGAGCGATTGCTGCGCAGCATCTTTGGCGACAAAGCGCGCGATGTTAAAGACTCGTCTTTGCGCATGGAAAACGGCAAACGCGGTCGCATCATCAGCGTCAAAGTATTTTCCCGCGAGGCGGGCCACCATCTCGATAGCGGCATCATTAAGCGCATCCACATTGAGATAGCGCAGCTCCGCAAAGTGTCGGTCGGCGACAAGCTTGCAGGCCGCCACGGCAACAAGGGAGTTATCTCGCGCATCTTGCCCGAGGAAGATATGCCCTACATGGAAGACGGCCGTCCGGTAGACGTGATACTCACGCCGCTCGGCGTGCCAAGCCGCATGAACCTCGGCCAGATTTTGGAACTCCACTTGGGCCTTGCCGCCAACTCGCTCAACTATCAGGCAATCTGCCCGCCGTTTGTCGGCGCTACCGAGGAGGAGATACGCGGCGAGCTCAAAAAAGCGGGCTTTAAAGAAAGCGGCAAAATGGCGCTCTACGACGGCCGCACCGGCGAGAAGTTTGAGCAAGACATTTCCGTCGGCTACATGTATATCTTGAAGCTGCACCACATGGTCGAGGATAAAATCCACATGCGTTCTATCGGTCCGTACTCGCTCATTACCCAGCAGCCGCTCGGCGGCAAGGCGCAAGGCGGCGGACAGCGCTTTGGCGAGATGGAAGTGTGGGCGCTGCTCGGTTACGGCGCGGCTTATACGCTGCGCGAGATGCTCACTATTAAATCGGACGACATCATGGGCCGCTCGGCGGCATTTGACTCCATCGTCCGTGGCGAGCGCATCACGCACCACTATGCGCCGGCATCGTTTAACGTATTGCTCCACACGCTGCGCGGCCTCGCGCTTGACGTCGAGCTGATGAAGAGCGGCTCCGCGATGACCAGCAGCCGCAAAACGCCGGGCGCAGAGGCCTCCGACTTTGACGCGGTACGCATCCGCCCTGCAAGCCCCGAGAAGATACTCGAGTGGTCGCACGGCGAGGTGACCAAACCCGAGACCATAAACTACCGCACGCAGCGGCCCGAAAAAAACTCTCTCTTTGACGAAAAAATCTTCGGCCCCGAGCGCGACTACGAATGTTATTGCGGCAAATACCGCGGCATCCGCTACAAAGGCATTATCTGCGAGAAGTGCGGCGTCGAGATAACCCGCGCGATAGTTCGCCGCGAGCGCATGGGCCACGTCGACTTGGCCGTGCCGGTAGCGCACGTGTGGTTCCTGCGCGCAATACCGTCGCGCCTCGCATCCGTGCTCTCAATCCCATCGGGTGATCTCGAAAAGGTCGTGTACTTTGCGGGCTATATCGTCACTAACGTGCACAAAGCGGAAAAGGAGCGCATCACCGGCGAACTCGAAGCCGAGTACAAGATGAAGATGAAAAATCTGCAGGACGATAAGTCCAAGGATAAGATGAAGGAGCTGTACCTCGAGGCAAAGCGCGACATCGAGAGCATCTTCGTGGGCTCCGTGCTCGATGAGCCTCGCTATCACCGTTACGCTATAAAATACGGCGCCATGTTTGAGGCAGGCATCGGCGCGGAGGCGCTCTACGACCTTTGCAAAGGACTCAATCTTAAAGATATGGTTGTCGACACCGAGAAGTCGCTCGAAAAGACGAGCGCCGCCAACCGCGAAAAACTTTCGCGGCGCCTTTCAACTTTGCGCGGCATGATCAAGGCCAATGTCCGCCCCGAGTGGATGTTCCTTACCCGCATACCGGTTATCCCGCCGGGCCTGCGCCCCATGGTTGCGCTCGACGGCGGCCGTCATGCCACCTCCGACGTCAACGACCTTTACCGCCGCGTCATCAACCGCAACAACCGCCTCAAAAAACTCCTCGAGATACATGCGCCGGATGTTATACTCCGCAACGAGAAGCGCATCTTGCAAGAGGCAATAGATGCCCTGGTAGACAACTCTATTCGCCACGGCGGTGCGGCTTTTAGTGCAACAACCCAAGCGCGCACGCGTCCACTTAAGTCGCTCTCCGACAATCTTAAAGGCAAGCACGGCCTCTTCCGCCAAAACTTGCTCGGCAAGCGCGTCGACTACTCAGGCCGCTCAGTTATCGTCGTTGGTCCGGAGCTCAAGCTCAGCCAATGCGGGTTGCCTAAACACATGGCCCTCGAGCTCTTCCGTCCGTTTGTCATCGGCAAATTGCTTGAAAAAGAATTGGCATACAACATCCGCGGTGCGGGACGCCTCATCGACGAGGGCGTGCCGGAGGTGTGGGCGATTCTTGAGGATGTTATTAAAGACAAATACGTCATGCTCAACCGCGCTCCTACGCTCCACCGCCTCGGCATACAGGCCTTCCAGCCGGTGCTTATCGAGGGCAACGCAATCCAGCTGCATCCGCTCGTGTGTCCGGCATTTAACGCAGACTTTGACGGCGATCAGATGGCCGTGCACGTGCCGCTCAGCCCCGAGGCGCAAGCCGAAGCGCGAGAGATCATGGCCGCTCCAAAAAATATTCTTAAGCCGGGCAATGGCGAGCCGGTGGTTGCAACGAAGCTCCTCGACATCTTGCTCGGTTCCTACTGGATGACCAAAGACGTCGAGGCGGCAAAGGGCGAGGGTCTCGCGTTTCCTAACCCCAACTCCGCAATACTCGCCTACGACTACGGCCATGTCGGCTTCCAGGCAAAGATAAAAGTGATGCCGTCCGAAAAAGAGAAGTACGCCGCGTTTGGCGGGCAGCTCTTTGAGACAACGGTCGGACGCCTCCTCTTTAACACCGTCTTCCCGAGCGACTATCCGTTTATCAATTATGCAATAGACAAAAAGAGCCTCGGCAAACTGGTCGACGACCTCATCTTGCGCTACGGACTCGATAAGCTGCCGGATATCCTCGACCGGATAAAAAACTTCGGCTTCCGTTACGTGACGCAATCAGGCATTACCTGGTCGCTCGACGACATCCGTGTCCCTGCAGGCAAAACGGCGATTGTCGACGCCGCAGAGGCAAAGAGCGCACAGATCGTTGAGCACTGGAAGCAAGGCCTCCTCTCGGAGGAAGAGCGCTACCGCATGAACGTCGAGGTGTGGCACGCTGCTAAATCAGAAGTAGAAAAGCTCATGCCTGCAACGCTACCGATAAACGGCTCAGTGTCTGACATGCTTAAGTCGGGTGCTCGCGGCTCGGTTGCGCAGGTAACCCAGATGGCCGGCATGAAGGGTCTCATCGCATCGCCCACGGGCGAGGCAATCGAGTTCCCGATTACGAAATCAATGAAGGAAGGCCTCTCTCCAATCGAGTACTTCATCACGACGCACGGCTCGCGCAAAGGCCTCTCGGACACCGCGCTTAACACCGCTAAAGCCGGATACCTTACACGCCGCCTCTTTGACGTTGCGCAAGATGTGGTAATTACGCAAGACGAGTGCGGCACCAAAGAGGGCATCATGGTGTACCGCGAGTCGGCCTCCGGTATTGGCACCTTCCTTGCTGCCAACATCACCGGCCGCTACTTGGCTGCTGATGTTGAGGCGGAGGGAAGAGTCGAATACAAAAAAGGACACTTGGTTAACGCGGCAGACGCTAAAAAAATAGAGGAGCTCGGCGTGCCAAGCGTGTATGTGCGCTCTCCGATAGGATGCCGCGCGGGCCGCGGCGTATGCGTCCACTGCTACGGCTCCGATTTGGGTACGATGAAGCCGGTTGCACTTGGCGAGGCAGTCGGCACGGTTGCCGCGCAAGCTATTGGCGAGCCGGGCACGCAGCTTACGATGCGTACCTTCCACGCAGGAGGCGCCGCGTCGGTAGGCGGCGACATTACCAACGGTTTGCCCCGCGTTGAGGAAATCTTTGAGCGCCGCATGCCGCGCAATCCTGCCGCCATTGCCAGCGTTTCGGGCGAGGTGGTAGAGATCAAAGACGAAGGTAAAGAAAAAATAATCATTATCGCTCCCGACCTGGAGTACCGCGGCAAGGGTAAAAAAGACAAAGATACTATCGAGTATGAGGTGAGCTTCCGCCGCGTGCCAGTGGTTAAAGTAGGCGAGCGCATAACAAAAGGCCAGTTCCTTACCGACGGCTCCGCCGACCTTTCGGAATTGTTCAAATATGCGGGCAAAGAAAAAACGCAGGCCTACATCATCAGCGAGGTGGTAAAAATCTACGAGCTCCAAGGTGCGAGCGTGTCAACCAAGCACCTCGAGACGATCGTGCGCCAGATGTTTAGCCGTGTAAGGGTTAAATCGGTGGGTGGCACCGAGCTCTCTAGTGGCGACGTAATGAGCGAGGCTGATATGGTAGGGGTTAATGATGGAGTTGTCGCAAATGGCGGCGAGGCTGCCACCGGCGAGCCACTGGTGATGGGCATCCTTGATGTGTCGCTCTCGCGCGCAAGCTTCCTCTCGGCGGCATCCTTCCAAAACACCACGCGCATGCTCATTAAGGCGTCAATCTACGGCTCCACCGACAAGCTCGAGGGTCTTAAGGAAAACGTGATCATCGGCCGGCTCATCCCGGCAGGCACCGGCTTTAAAGGCTCTCCAAAAGAAAAGTTGGTCAACAAATACGCGCCCGCAACTCTCGAAGTAATGGGGGAGAAGGAGGTAGCGTAAAGCAGTTAATAAATTATAAAAAAGAAAAAGCGCCGCCCAAGTTGGGGCGGCGTTTTGCGTTATGCAACGTCGTATTTTTCGAGGCCTATCCTCTTGAGTGCTTCAGTGGTGGCTTCCTTGCCGTGCGCGGCGCGACTTGTCGAAATAGCGCTGTGCAGCGAATTTACAATAATGTCGAGAACCGTCTTCTCGTCACGGCTGGGTCCTGTTTTGAGTGCGCGCGTCGCTGCAAAGCCGAGCTCATTGTGCAGCAATGTTTGTGCGTCGTCAGACTTCGACAATTTGTTAAGACGTTTGGCTTCGTCGAAACTTGGCCGTTTACCGCCGAGCCCGCCTCGCGTTAAAATCCATGTCATGCCACATCCTCCGGTTCATCCGCACATAACTATACGCTAAAACAAGGTACGAGTTAACTCGTTATTGTTATATAATTTAAACTAGTACTTTGTCAAGTACCTCTGCAAGACGGGCAAATACGGCTAGAATGGGGGTACTTATGAACGACTCGCAGGTGCAGGAAATTAAAGACAAGCTCAGTATTAATGAGGTAGTGGGGCAGTACGTTACTTTGCGGCGGGCGGGGCGCAATTTTGTTGCACCTTGTCCATTTCATAAGGAGCGCACACCCAGCTTCCACGTATCGCCCGAGCGCGGGAGTTACATGTGCTTTGGCTGTGGCGAGAAGGGCGACATTTTTAGCTTTGTACAAAAAATAGACGGGGTTGATTTTGTTACCGCGCTTAAACAATTGGCAAAGCAGGCGGGGGTAGAGCTCAAGCCCCGGCATTTTACCGGCCACACGGATGAGGATAAAAATAAAGAGGAGCGCTTGCTTTTGGTATGCGAGGCGGCGGCAACTTTTTTTGAGTCAATAGTAAAAAATAGGAAGGACATACAAGACTACCTGCACACGCGCGGCGTACACGATGAAACTATTAAATCGTGGCGCATTGGCTATGCGCCCGCCAGCTGGCATGAGCTCTCGGAGTATCTCATGACGATTGGATTTACTAAAGACGAGATATTTGAGGCGGGGCTCGTT
>DATCEW010000023.1:0-15408 GCA_036509865.1 Minisyncoccota bacterium | reverse complement strand
TGGTTAGCCCCACCCGCGTGCAAAAAAATAAATCGGAGCAGGTTACCTTCTCTTGGCTTGTGGGTGGTACTGTTCCGTCAACTTGTACTATCTCCGGGCCCGGGGTTTCGCTTGTCGTCTCGCCAGTCAGCACTGTCCCGGGGTCTACGTCGCCGGTACCGGTTACCCTGTCTCAAGACTCTCTATACACACTCACGTGCGGAGTGGCGACCGCAACCGTAACCATCCAACTCATCCCCGTGGTAAAGGAGCTGTAACGCACCTGGTTTGCACAAGCCTTTTCGTTGAGGTATAGTGTTGTGACTATGGAATTGACGGTAGAAGCACGCGACGCCAAAAAGAGCTCAAAAACCCTCCGCACTAAGGGCGGCATGCCTGCCGTGATATACGGCCGCTCCGAGGCGGCTACCTCCATTGCCGTCAACCGCAAAGACTTTGAAAAACTCTTTAAGGCAGCAGGGGAGTCTAGCGTTATCTCGCTCAAGGGTCTTGGAACCGCTAAAGACGTGCTCATTAAGGCAGTCGACTTTGACGCGGTCTCGGGTTTGCCTATCCACGCCGACTTTTATGCAATCCAAAAAGGGCAAACCGTTACCGTGTCCGTGCCGCTCGAGTTTGACGGCGTATCCGAGGCGGTTAAAAGCAAGGGCGGCATCCTTACCAAAGTGATGCACGAGCTCGAGCTTGAGTGCGAGCCTAAGGATCTTCCGCACGCAATCCACGTCGACGTCTCTTTGCTTGTCGACCTCGACAGCCAAATCCACATTAAAGACCTCGTGCTCCCCAAGAGCGCAAAAATAAGCGCAGAACCCGATGAGGTAGTGGCGCTTATCTCGGTGGCCGAGGAGGAGCCGGCAGAGACAGCGGCTCCGGTCGACCTCTCGGCAATAGGCATCTCTGAAGAGCGCGGCAAAAAGGAAGAGGAAGGCGAAGCCGCAGGAGAATCAAAAGAGTAAACAAAAAACCCGAGGATTTCCTCGGGTTTTTAATTTTATGAAGTACTCGTGATTTTTTGGTATACTCAAGAGATGTTCAAACATGCGGCGCGGTGGGTAAGCGCTTTTGTTATTTTTGCTCTCATACTGGTGGTGGGCACTATAGGTAACGAGAGCGATAGCGCGCAAGCGCAAAGTACTATCGACACTTCGGGCCTCACCCAAACCGAAGCCTATCGCGCGTCGCTCCAGGCGCAGCTTAATGCTATCAACGCGCAGATAGCGCAACAACAGACGATATTAACGGCGGCCGAGGCGCAAACTACCACGCTCCAAAACACCATTGCGATACTCAACGCGCAAATAAAATCGGCAAAGTTGGCTATACAAGCACGCGACCTTACGATACAGCAGCTTACCGACACTGTCTCGCAAAAACAAGACACTATATTCGGCCTCAACACTCAGCTCAGTGCCGAAAAGGATTCGCTCGCCGGCATCTTGCGCGAGAAGGATCAGCTTGAGAGTACGAGCCTCGTCGTGGCGATGCTCTCGGCAGACAGCCTCTCGGCCTTTTTTTCCGATCTCGACACGTTTGATGCTATCGACAGCAGCTTGCAGCAGTCATTTATGGAGATAAGCAGCACTACCGATGCGACGCAAGCCCAAAAAGACGCGCTTGAGACGCAGCTTGAGCAAGAAAGTCAACTGCGGCAAGTGCAGGCGCTCCAGGAGCAGCAAGTAGAGGCGCGCCAAACGCAGGAAAATACCTTGCTCGCACAGACCAAGGGGCAGGAAAAGGCATACAAAGCGCTTATCACTTCCAATCAAAAAACAGCGGCGCAGATTCAGGCGGCACTCTTCCAGCTGACCGGCTCCAAGGCAATCTCGTTTGGCCAGGCGCTCCAGTATGCCGACTTGGCGCAAAAACAAACCGGCATCCGCCCGGCCTTTTTGCTCGGTATTATACAGGAGGAGTCCAATCTTGGTGCCAACGTTGGCACGGGTACGTTTACCACCGACTCATACAATTGCTACATCAATCTGGGCTCTCCAACGATGGCGGCAAAGCAAAGAGCCGCATTCGATGCTATTACCCAGTCGCTCGGGCTCAGCCCCGACTCGCTGCCCGTTTCCAAAAAGCAGGACTACGGCTGCGGGGGCGCCATGGGGCCGGCGCAATTTATTGCGACGACATGGGCGTTGTATGCCGGCTACTCGGCGCCTAGCTATGCGTACAATGCTTCGGAAGACCGCGTAGGAAAATTGACCGGCGACGCTCCGCCGAGCCCGTGGGATCCTAAAGATGCATTTATGGCGTCAGCACTTTACCTAACCGACAGCGGCGCCGACAAACAAACGCCAGCGGCTGAGTTTAAAGCGGCCATGTGCTACTTGGCCGGCTGCACCAAGGTGGGCAACGTATCGCTCCAGTTTTACGGCAACCAAGTGCTGTGCAACGAGCTGAAGTATCAGCAAGATATAGACACGATAACCGGCAGCAGCGACGCGGCCGCCATGAAAAGCAACTCTCTTTATTATGGCCAATGCTAAGGTGCACAGTACTCTAGCAATTCATAATTTTATACTACACTTGCTATACACTCATGCAAACGCGTAATAATAAAGGTTTTACGCTCATCGAGCTTTTGGTGGTTATTGCCATCATCGGCTTGCTTGCCAGTATCGTGATGGTGTCGCTCAATAGCGCCCGCGCAAAAGCCAAGGAGGCAACTATTTATTCCGAAATGAACCAGCTGCAGACGTTAATAGAGGAAAACAATAACGATTATGGTAGTTACACTAATTTTCAGCCGGGATGGTGGTACACCGTATCTGGCCCTTGCACGGGCGGCGTGTCGGGAAGTTATGCCGCTCAATTTGCATCAATCTGCAACAATATTATTGCGAACGAAAGTGGAAGCGGCAACACGTACCTGTATGCAGGCACTAAAGCCTTCGGTCCCCAAAAATATTCCTTCATGGTGTGGATTCCGAGCATGTCGGAGTTTTATTGCGTGGGGAATGATGGAACCAGTTACAATCCGGGGGATTGGGGTACGCTCGGTTGCTATGGCAACCCATAGAGGCCGCGCCAGTTGCATTTTTGCCATGCACATGCTAGTATTTTCGCATGAAAACGGACACGCATCCGGCTTATTTTCCTGAGGCTCAGGCGATTTGCGCCTGCGGCCGCACCTTTATGGTGGGCTCAACCAAAGAGAAGCTCTCGGTGGAAATTTGCTCCGCCTGCCATCCTTTTTACACCGGCAACGAAAAAATACTCGATGCAGCCGGCCGAGTAGAAAAGTTCAAAAACCGCCGTGCCGCCGCTGTTAAAAAGGCCACCAAATAGATGAACGAAGACGCGGACCTCTCCCGCTTTAAAGACAATCCGAAGACCGCATATTTTTATGCGCAGTTGCGGCGCTTGCTCGAGGAGGAGGCCGAGGTCAAAGAGCTCGGTGGAGAGCTCGGCGACTTGGCCAAGGACGATCTTGCTAGGATAGCGGAGCAAAAAAATGCGGTCATGGCCGAGATGGAGCGCATCCTTACCGTGGAGGAAAAAGAGGAGGCGTTTCCCAACGAAATAGTGCTCGAGATACGCGCGGGCGTGGGCGGCGAGGAGGCCGCGCTTTTTGCCGAGGAGCTCTCTCATATGTACCGTGCCTACGCCGAGGCCGAGGGCTGGAGCGTCAAGGTGCTCTCGGAGGCTAAAACAGATTTGGGCGGCTACAAAGATGCCGCATTTGAGATACGCGGCCTCGGTGTCTATGAGCATTTGCGGTTTGAGACGGGCGTGCATCGCATCCAGCGCATCCCCGCCACCGAGAAGCAGGGCCGCATCCACACATCCACCGCCTCGGTGGCGATTTTGCCGATTCGTAAAAAACATAAAATAGAGATAAACCCCGCCGATATTGAGATGGAGTTTAGTCGCGCGGGAGGTGCCGGCGGGCAAAACGTCAACAAGGTGGAGACCGCCGTGCGCATCGTGCACAAACCAACCGGCATCGAGGCGCGCTCACAGTCGGAGCGCAACCAGCTCGGCAATAGGGAAAAGGCAATGACCGTGCTCTTGGCCAAGCTGGAGCAGCTTAAAGAGGATCAAGACCGCGCCAAGCTCTCCGCCGACCGCAAGAGCCAAATCGGCACCGGCGATAGGTCCGAAAAGATCCGCACCTACAACGTGCCTCAAGATAGGGTTACCGACCACCGCATCAAAGAGTCCTGGTCTAACCTGCCTAAGATAATAGCGGGTGCCATCGGGCCAATCCTCGAAGCTTTGGCCGCCGCGAGCGGCGGCGGGTCAAGCGACGATACGGTTGCATAAGGGAGGGGGGCATGGTACATTCTTTAAGCTACATGGATACGCAAGGAGATACTCAAACAACTATCGACAAACTTTTTTCAATCGGAGCGCACTTCGGGTATGCTCCCTCGCGCCGGCATCCGTCGACCGCGCCTTTTATCTTTGGCAGCAAGGGAGGCAGTGAGATCTTTGATCTGGAAAAGACCGCAGCCAACCTCGAGCGTGCACTCGAGTTTGTCAAAAAGCTCGCAAGCGAGCGCAAAACAATACTGTTTGTCGGCGGCAAAGCGGAGGCCCGCGTGGCGCTTAAACGGGCGGCCGAGCGCATCAACCAGCCGTATGTCGCGTCGCGCTGGATAGGCGGCTCGCTCACTAACTTTCAGGAAATAAAAAAGCGCCTTGCGCGCCTCAGCGAGATAACCGACATGCACGAGAGCGGCGAGATAGCCAAGTACACCAAGCACGAGCGGCTTTTGATGGATCGCGAAGCAGCAGACCTCGAGACCATGTTTGGCGGCCTGCGCGGCATGGCCCGTGTACCGGATGCACTCTGTATCGTCGACCCCAAACAAGAGGCGGCAGCGGTTGCCGAGGCTCGCCAGCTTAAGCTTCCTATCATTGCGCTCCTCAACTCCGATTGCGACAGCAGCCACATTACGTATCCCGTTCCATGCAACGATGCATCACAGCAGGTCATCACGTATATTCTCGACGAAGTATCAAAGGCGTATGCCGACAACCTCGGTGCCGAAAAGCCCGCGGTTGAGGCAGCGCCCGCTCCCGCAGTAGCCGCATAATTACCTTGAATATGGAAATTCCTGCAGAGATGGTAAAAGAGCTCCGCGAGCGCACCGGCGTCTCGGTCATGGAGTGTAAAAAAGCCCTTATCGAAGCGGGAGGCGACATGGACAAAGCAATCGAGATTCTTAAACAGCGATCGCTCGCTTCCGTGGTAAAAAAAGCCGACCGCGAACTTGCCGCCGGCACGATTGCCGCATATGTGCATAACACGGGCCAGGTGGGCGCCATCGTTGTGCTGCATTGCGAGACCGATTTTGTTTCTAAAAATGAGGAGTTTAAGACGCTCGCGCGCGAGATTGCCATGCACATTTCGGCAATGGATCCCAAAGACGCGGCCGAGCTCATGGCGCAGGCGTTTATTAAGGATCCGAGCAAGACTATTGCCGATCTTATCTCGGGCGCGGTGCAAAAGTTTGGCGAACGCGTAGAGGTTGGCGATTTTTCCCGCAGCTCGGTCATATAATTTACAGCAAGGGTCCTCTCGGCTATACTTGGGCCTATGGTGCTTTTCTTTACGGCGACGCTCGTTCTTTCGATACTCGGCATGGTGGCGCTTTTAGGCTTTAAGCGCTATGAGCTGGCAAGCGGCAACGTCATCCTCGCAAGCGTCCGCCCGGCGATAGGCACTTTTTGCAAGCATGCGCTTTGGTGGGTGGAGACCGTGCTGCCCGCTCTGGTGCGAGTGTATAGCCGCCGCGCGCTGCGCTATGCTAAAGCAACGCTCCAGTGGGCGATAGCGCGGAGCATTTTGTGGGTTGAGCATACCCTTGAGCAGGTGTTGCACACCGTGCGCGAGCAGACCGAAGCCCCGCGCGCGCCCGGCGAGGCATCGGCGTTTCTCCGCGAGGTAGCGGAGCACAAGCGCAAACTCTCGCGCCGCACGCGCAAGCCAAAAGAATAATTTTGCCGCCTTAGCTCAGTTGGTAGAGCAACTCTTTTGTAAAGAGAAGGTCCCCAGTCCGAGTCTGGGAGGCGGCTCCAATGTAATACCTAGTTAATACCCGCTCGTTGAGGTTGCTTGTGTGCTGGTGGCGAGGGTAGCAAATTCGGGGATAAGGGTTTGCATGCTCTCCAGTGTCTGCGGGCCGTACACGGGCGCGCGATTGTTGACGATAATCGCGGGCAGGGCAGCGCCGCTTACTTTATGCAACGAGATAAGCGTCTTTAATGCTGAGAGGTCGAGATTGTAGTCAAACGAATATACGCGCAAACCCGGATACTCGCTGCGGAGGTAGGTGAGTACGTCGGCAACGCGCGAGCAGTCGGTGCAGGTGCCGCTGTTGGTGTAAAAGTAGAGCACGTACACCGGCTTGGTGCCGCACTTCTCGGTAATATTTTGCAGCAGGATGTAGTCTTTTATTTCAAGCAAAGAATATTGTTTTTTAAGCTGTATCACCTCTGGGTTGGTGTCGCCCAAGTTTCTCTCGGCTACGGAGAGCTGGCTGGCAAGCGAGTTGAGTTCGTCCGAGAGTCCCGAGTTTTGCGCAATGGTCTGGCAGTCCAAGTTTCCCAGCAACTCAAACTGGGTCTCGCTCGAGAGGATATCAATAGAGATTGAGTCTTCGGTGGCGCGGATGTCGGCCACGCGTGCGCTATCGAGGCGCGAGGCGATATAAAACGCCGTGACAAAAATAGCAGCCGTGATAGCAAACGCCAGTACGTAGCGCTTCCAAACCATATGTTATCGCCAGCGGCTCTCTTGCGAGAGTGCTGCGCCCCATGCTGCCCGCACCAGCCAAAGCGGCGCTATAAACCCAAAGAGCGCAAAGTAAGAGATAAATGACGAGACACCGAGGCGCGTTTCCGAGATGCGCTGGCCGAGGAAGATGGTGGTAAACGTCAGCCCCAAGACCGCGATGACCACAAAAAGCATCATGTTGGTGTCGATATAAAACCACGTAAGATGGGCGGCTGGGATATGCGGCGGTATGTGCGTTGCCAGCATGTCAGCAACCTTGCCCCACACATAGTTGAGCATATGGAAGAGCGCGTAAAAAGCAGTATAGATGCCGGCAAAAAAGGCCGCAAGCGCAAAGGGGAGTACGAGCATGCCAAAGTTGCCAAAGCGCGGATTAAAAAACATGTAGCGGTAATCACGCGCATTTTGGAGGAAGCCCTGCGACCAGCGGGTACGCTGTTTTACCAGGGCGCGCACCGTGTGAGGCACGGTGGTGTACACAAACGCCGTGTGCGCATTGGCGATTTTAAGCCCGTACTTATGCATGCGAAAGGCTATCTCCATGTCCTCGGTGTTGTGCGCGTGCTTAAAAAGGCCTATCGTGCTAAATATCTCGCGGCGATAGAGGGAAAACGGCCCCGGCAATACATTGACCGCAGAGAGGTTATCGAACATTTTTTTATAAAAAATGCCAAAGGTATACTCGACCGCCTGCATCATCTCAAGCAGTTTGCGCGGGTGGTAGACCTTCATGACAGGGGTAATCGCCATGATGGTCGGGTCGCTCTCTAGTTTTTTGGCTACCTCCAGCAGCGCATCAGGTGCGACAAACGAGTCGGCGTCGAGGCAGCCAACCAGCTCGGCTTTAGACTCGACAATGCCCACGTTGAGGGCGGTGTACTTGCCGCCGTTTTCTTTGTGGAAAAAGCGCACCTGGGTTTGCTCGCGCGCAAGCGCTTCTCCAATCGAGCGCGTGTTGTCTTTGGAGCCGTCATCAACTATCAAAATCTCGAGTTTGTCTTTGGGGTATTCGAGCGCCAAGAGAGAGTGCACGGTTTGTGCGAGAGTTTTTTCCTCGTTGTAGGAGGGGACCACCATGGAGACGCTCGGGTAGTACGCGGGCTTGGCAGCGGTTTTGGCAGAAGGCTTTTTTTCAAGATACGAGATAAGTAAAAAAACCTCAAAATAGAGGGCAAGAAAGAGGCACAGGTAGACGCCTAATGCACCAACATCCATGGCCTAAACTATACCATTTTAGGCAAAATACCGCTATACTGTGGAAATATGCAAGAAAGAGGCCATCTCCATCCCATTTCCTCCCTCATACGCGAGGCCAACCGCATATTTTTTGATATGGGGTTTACCTTTGCCGAGGGGCCACTTGTGGAGAGCGAGTGGTACAACTTTGACGCGCTCAACGTGCCTAAAGATCATCCAGCGCGCGATATGCAGGACACTTTTTTTATCAAAGATGAGCCGGGTATGGTACTCCGCACACATACGAGTCCGGTACAAATTCGCTATATGGAGAGTCAGATTAAAAATGGTGTTGAGCCACCATACCGAGTAATAATGCCCGGGAAAATATTTAGAAACGAAGCAACCGACATAACTCACGAAGCCGAATTTTTTCAGATTGAAGGTTTAGTTATTGAAAAAGATGCAACCCTCTCGACTCTTAAAGGAACCCTTTCAAAATTTCTTGGGGGCGTGATGGGCGGCAACGCAGAGGTACGTTTTAGGCCAAGCTTCTTTCCATTTACCGAACCAAGTATTGAGGTAGATATGCGGCTTACCGGTCTAAGTGCCCCCGAAAAATTGCGTGATAGGTGGATAGAGATGGGCGGGGCCGGCATGGTACACCCGAATGTTTTAAAAAATGTAGGACTTGATCCTGTAAAATATCAAGGCTTTGCATTTGGTATGGGGCTGGATCGTTTAGCAATGCTCAAATGGTCTATAGATGACGTGCGTCTGATGCACTCGGCCGATCTGCGTTTCATCAATCAATTTTAAACTATGGATGCATCAGAAAAAGCAAAAGAGATTATCGAAAAAATTATCTATATAACCATAGCAACGGCCTCAAAGGAGGCTGAGCCGTGGAATACGCCTGTACTCGCTGCATACGACGAGCAGTACAATTTTTACTGGACTTCAATGGCCAATACACAGCACTCTCAAAACATTCGCGTAAATCCGAAGGTATACCTTTCTATATTTGATTCAACCGTGAAGCCCGGAGAAGCTGGCGGTGTGTATGTGAAAGCAAGTGCAGTGGAGCTTTCTGATCCGGCAGAAATTGAGAGAGCTGTAGCCTTGGTATATAAGCGTAAAAATAAACCCATAAAAATGGTAGAAGAATTTCTTGGAGAATCTCCTAAACGAATATACAAAGCAATTCCGGAAAAATTTTGGATAAATTTGGATGTGGATATAAAAAATAATCCTCTAGATCCTAAAAAAGAAATAACACTACCATGAAAATCTCGACCACTTGGCTACAAAAATATTTTAACACTCCGCTGCCAAATGCAGAGATTCTTGGTGACGCGCTGACCTTCCACGCGTTTGAGATAGACGGGATTGAAAAAGTTGGGAGTGACGAAGTGCTCGATGTAAAGGTCACCCCCAATCGCGGGCACGATTGCCTCTCGCACCGCGGCATCGCCAAAGAGCTCTCGGCGATTTTACAAATCCCCCTTGCCAGCGACCCGTTCATGGACAAGTCAGACTTGTCCAAAACCACTGATGCCGTCTCGATTTCTATCAACACGTCACTCTGCAGGCGCTATAGTGCGGGGTATATACAAGGAGTCAAAGTCGGGCCGTCGCCGCAGTGGCTCGTTGAGAGGCTCGCAAGCATGGGCCAGCGCTCGATAAACAATGTGGTCGATGCCACCAACTTTGTGATGTTTGATGTTGGGCAGCCGCTCCATGCGTTTGACGCAGGAAAGCTTGAAGCAAAGGATGGAAAGTATGCAATAGAAATTCGCGCCGCCCATGACGGCGAAAAGATGCTCGCTTTGGATAATAAAGAGTACACGCTCAAAAGCTCCAACCTAATGATTGTTGATGCTCATGCGGGAGTGCCTATAGGTATTGCCGGTGTTAAGGGCGGAGTGCCTGCGGCTATCAACGAAGAGACGGTAGATATCATTGTTGAGTCTGCAAATTTTGACGGCGCTTCGATACGCAAGACTGCTCAAGCGCTTAAGCTGCGCACTGATGCAAGCGTGCGGTTTGAGCAAGCGATTTCCTCACAAATCGCGGGGCACGCTATGCGTGCAGCCGTAGATCTCATCTTGAGTATAGCGGGAGGCGAGGTAATTGGGTTTGTCGATGTATATCCTGCGCCGCAGCAACAAACCTATGTTGCGGTCACTACCGAAAAAATAAATCAAGTATTGGGCACCAACCTAACCGATGCTGATGTTGCAAGTGTGTTTGCGCGGCTGGGGCTTGCATATAAAGAGGAGGCGGGCGTTTTTGAGGTGCAGCCTTCGTGTGAGCGCCTCGATTTGGAAATTGCCGAGGATTTGGTGGAGGAGGTGGCGCGCATTATCGGCTATGACAAGATTTTGCCGGTGTCTCTCGACGCTGCTCGGGGTAAAACATCAGTCAATAAAAACTTTTATAGTGCGGAAAAAGTGCGCGAAGAGTTGGTATCCAAAGGATATTCGGAAGTTTTCACGTCTGTCTTTTCCGACAAAGGCGAGCGCATTGTTGCCAATAAGGTCGATGGAGTCAAGCCGTTTTTGCGCGACAGCCTTTTGCCCAGCCTTACCGAAGCGCTTGATAAAAATAAACACAGCAAAGAGCTGCTTGAGCTTAAAGAAATAAAATTATTTGAAATAGGCACGGTGTGGAAGGATGGCAAAGAAATAATAATGCTCGGTACCATAAGTGAGAAGGAGCCGGCAAAAGAGCAGACACTTGAAAATTTGGAAGAAAAAGGACTGCCTGCTGCGTATGAACATTTGCCGCTCTCAACCGCAGCGCGCTATCAGCCGTTTTCAAAATATCCGTACATCGTGCGCGATATTGCTATGTGGGCGCCGGCCGGCATCCATACCGATGAGGTGGAGAAAGTAATAAAAAAAGAGGGAGGCGAGCTTTGCGTAAAAAGTTATCTTTTTGACACTTTTGAAAAAGAGGATAAAAAGTCATTAGCCTACCGCCTCATTTTTCAGGCATTTGACAGGACATTAACAGAGCAAGAAGTCAACCAAAGTATGGCCCATATAAGCGCTATTTTGGGAGACAGAGGCTTTGAAATCCGATAAAAATTTGGTACAATAAACAGGTAAAGCCTTTGGGGCTTTCTTAATTTTATATGGCTGACACTAAGGCAAAAAAGGAGGAAAAATCGCACTATAGCGCTGCTGATATTACCGTGCTCGAGGGGCTCGAGGCGGTGCGCCGCCGGCCGGGCATGTACATCGGCACCACCGGCCCCGACGGCCTCCACCATTTGGTGTGGGAGGTTTTTGATAATTCGCGCGACGAGGCGATGGGCGGCTTTGCCGACGATATCGAGGTCGCGCTTCTGCCCGGCAATATCGTGCGCGTAGCCGACAACGGCCGCGGTATCCCTGTAGACATCCACAAACAGACAAAAGTATCTGCGCTCGAAACTATCATGACCACGCTGCATGCCGGCGGCAAGTTTGGAGGCGAGGGCTACAAAGTGTCCGGCGGTCTGCACGGCGTCGGAGCATCGGTGGTTAACGCTCTCTCTACCAAGCTTACTGCCGAGGTGCATCGCGAGGGTGGCGCGTATGTGCAAGAGTATAAAATCGGCAAAAAAGTTGCCGCCGTTAAAAAGGTCGGCAGCTCCAAACTCCACGGCACCGTAATCTCATTTACACCGGACCCTAGCATCTTTACCACTACCACCGATTTTGACTTCAATAAAATAGTTTCGCACTTGCGCGAGCAGGCATACTTGGTTAAAGGGCTCCGCATCACTATTATCGATGCGCGCGAGAGCAACATCACATTTACCGATGTCGGCAAAGAATTGTATCTGCGCCAGTACCTTACCAACTCTCCCTCGCAAACCTTTTACTTTGAGGGCGGTTTGCGCTCGCTTATCTCGTTTTACAACCGCTACCAAAAGCCGGTGCATAAAAATATCTTTTATGTCGACAAAGAGTTTATCCCGCAGGGCGGCGGCGAAAAGGACGGCGTTGCGGTTGAGGTGGCGCTCCAGTATGTCGACGACATTACCTCGCGCGTTTTCCCGTTTGCAAACAATATCTATAACACCGAGGGCGGTACGCATATCACAGGCTTCCGCACGGCGCTCACGCGCACGCTTAACGCCTACGGCCGCAAAGCCAATTTAATAAAAGAGAATGACGAAAACTTTACCGGCGATGATGTGCTCGAGGGCCTCACCGCGGTGGTGTCGGTCAAGCTGCGCGAGATACAGTTTGAGGGCCAGACCAAGGGCAAGCTCGGCTCGGTAGAGGCGCGCGGCGCGGTGGATGCTGTTTTTGCCGACGCCTTTAACGAGTTTATGGAGGAAAACCCGGATGATGCGCGCTCTATCATCAACAAGTCCATCCTCGCGCTCAAAGCGCGCAAGGCCGCAAAAGCCGCAAAGGACTCGGTGCTGCGCAAAGGCGCGCTCGAGGGTATGACGCTGCCGGGCAAACTCGCCGACTGCCAAAGCAAAGACCCGGCAGAGTCGGAGCTGTTTGTGGTAGAGGGCGACTCGGCAGGCGGCTCCGGCAAGCAGGGCCGCGACAGGCGTACGCAGGCGATACTGCCGCTGCGCGGTAAGATACTCAACGTCGAGCGCGCTCGCCTCGACAAAATGCTCGCCTCCGAGCAGATAAAAAACCTGGTGGTGGCGCTTGGCACCGCCATCGGCGACGTGTTTGATTTAAGCAAACTCCGCTACCATAAAATAATCATCGCTACTGATGCCGACGTAGACGGCGCGCACATCCGCACGCTCCTGCTCACGCTCCTCTTCCGGCACTTTAGGCCTATCATTGAGGGCGGTTTTATATACATCGCGCAGCCGCCGCTCTACAAAATACAAAAAGGCAAAGAGATAAACTACGCCTACACCGATGAGGAAAAAAATAAAGTACTCGGCAAAGATGCCGAGGTGATAGAGGAGGTTTTTGACGAGGAGGAGTCTGAAGAAACTGACTCCTCTGCCTCGGTGCTTGTTCCTACCGGCGAGGAGTCAGTTTCTTCAGACTCCAGATCCAAAAGCAAGTTCCGCATCCAGCGCTACAAAGGCTTGGGAGAGATGAATCCCGAGGAGTTGTGGGAAACCACTATGGATCCAGCGCGCCGTATTTTAAAGCAAGTGACCATCGACGATGCGGCAGACGCCGACCGCATTTTTGACATCCTCATGGGCGAGGATGTCTCATCCCGCAAATCATTTATCCAATCCAACGCCAAACTCGCCAATCTCGATATTTAGTACACCGGTGTAGATGCGCTTGCGGCGTTGTTGCCTTTGTTAAGCTCGGCAATGTAGCTCTGCGGGTCGGCGGTAATAGTGATAGTACCGATGCTGTAAGGGGTGGCGTTGTAGCCGGTGTTGTATTGAGAAGGGGTCGTGCAATTGTATCCATTGCAGGTGTAACCGCCCGCGTTGTAATAACTTGGCCCGGTATTGTAAGAGCCGTTTTGAGCAGAGCCAAACGTATTGTCAAAGCCCAAGTTGTACACAATTTTATCGCCCGGATAGAGCATTTGCTGCGGCTGGCTTTCAAACGTATACCCGCCGTCTATCGGCAGCGTCGCGTTAAAGGTCCACCCGCTCCGTACGCTGTTGGTGCCGTCGTTTTCGATCACAAACTGTACGGTGGTGCGGGTGCCGTTTGGTACAACCGAGACAATGTGCACAGCCAAGTCCGGATAGCCGTAGAGTGCCGCTCGCGTGGCGGCGGGGTAGTAAGCGGTGCTCGGTGCAGCAGCGGCTGGTGCGGCCGGCTTAGGTGCGGCGGCAACCGGTTTTGTCGGTGTAACGACGCTCGGATTTACCGTAGTAGTTGCCGAGCCCTGCGCGGTAATAGCGCCGGTTGAGAGTTTGGTTGCGGTTACCGTAAACACTACCGTCGTTGCCGGGCTGCTGGTGCCGAGCACCGGTATCACCGTCATGTGCTGCGTTGCATTGACGTAGTTAAACGGCGTATTGCACGGCGCGCCTTGGTACGCGCCGGTCGGCACCGGTACGCCGAGCGAGAGCCCGTTTTGGCATGTGTAAGAAATGGCATAAGAGTATTGCGCGCTGCTATCGGTATTGCTGTGAGTCCAGGAGAGCTGCAACGTTTGCCCGGAGTTGATAGTGGCGATGCTCGAGACCGTGAGCGTCTCTTTTGATGCGTTAGAATTAGTAAGGAGGGAGGAGGTGCCGGAGCCTATGTTCCCAAAAAAGCTTGGGATAGCGACCGCGAGCTGGATAATGCCCCATGCGCCCAGCACCAAAACAGCAATAAGCCCCAAGACCGCTATACTGCGGAGAAACAGGTCGATAAAAGGCGTCTTCTCCGGTTTTGGATTGTGTGTTGTTTCCATGGGCGGAAGGGTACCATGGGTAGCCTACGCTTGTCAAGCACCTCCATGTGGGTTGTAGTTTGGTCTATTGACATATAATGTTTAATGCTGTAATCTATAAAGGACCCTTATGACGAGCCATACGCCGCGCCAAAAAAATAATAGAGGAGTAGTTGTTGAAATATCGGAGCATCCGGTCGCCTTTGCGGCTGCTTTTCTTGCCTTCTTTTTTTTCTCGCTCATCTTTTTATCCGCAGTCGGCGCTACTCCGGACCCTATCACCGATACCTCAAGCAACGCCGTGCCGCAAAGCGGCGCGGAGGTTACTCAAACCAACAACGCTCCCGCCAACCCCGAGAGCCCGGTGCGCGTGGTTGCTAAAGACGTAGGCCTCGATGTGACGGTAGTAAACCCAACCTCGACCAACGTCGACGACCTCGACCAAGACCTGACCTTGGGCGCGGTGCATTACCCGACCTCGGCGCCGCTTGGCGTCAACGGCACCGTGCTTATCTTTGGCCACTCAAGCTACTTGCCGGTGGTGATACATCAATATTATAAAACCTTTGACGGCATACAGGATTTAAAAACGGGGCAGATCATAAGCGTGTACTCCGGCACGACCGAGTACCGCTACAGCGTTACCGGCGTGCGCGTTGCGGACTCAACCGACTCTGCTGACAATCAAATTCCGCTCCCTTCGGACAACAAATACTTAACGCTCGTCACCTGCGACTCCTTTGCCGCCACAAGCAACCGCTTTATCGTCACTGCCGATTTTGTCGGCGCGTATGCGCTGGCACAGTAGCCCCTTGACAAAATTATAGGAGGTGCTACACTCCTGCCAGACTAAAAAGTACCTCTCATCGCCCCCGGAGTGGGGCACAACAAAGGAAGGACATAAAATGTGGCGGTTTTCTAGGTTTACCAATCACGTCACGGCGAAAAAAGTCATCGCCAGCCTGGTAATAATTGTTGTCATCTTCGGAGGTGTGCTCATTTGGCGCCACTTGCCGGCGCCTTCGAAGCCAGTCGCCCCAATTAACCAGCAATACGCTGCTGATTTTGCGGAAGGCATCCATCTGCTTCGGGAGAAGATGCAGCAGGTCATCACTGACGAGAATGCGACTCGCGGCGTGGTCAACGACCAC